>JAIPEL010000036.1 GCA_021737185.1 Desulfobacterales bacterium
GTTCGAAGTCATTCCGTCAAGGCATCTACGTGCGTATCCCGGGATTTGGTATTCGCCGGCTCGAGTCTCCTCCGGGCGGGATGCTCGATCGGCTAGCCGGTAGAAGTGTTCGCGGAAACGGAAACCGGCATTCCGGATCCACTAGCCTGCTAGTCGACGCCCTTTCCAGGATCACAGGCTATCACCGGAAGGACGCTGGCTGTTTTACGCAGCCAGGGCGTAATTATAATCGTCTGCGATTATATTTATTGCCCACCATTTTTACGAGCCGGTAGGTAGGCTCGGCACGCAACCTTCACTTCTTTACCCCCGTCGAAGCCGTTTCGCCCCCATATCGGTAGGAAAAAGGTTGGATGTTCGCAGACATGCATCGATCTCAAAGAACTGGTAACATAATAAGCGCCGAAGGGGCGCTTGTCAATCCGGATCGGCCGGGAAGCCGGGCGCTTTGCGCCGGTACTGGATGCTCGATCCTGGATGCTGGTTACTTATGTGAAACTTCGGCCGAGGCCGGCGGCAAAAACCGACCTGCCCCCGCCTTGGGTTTTAGAGGTTGGAGGGCCACGCTCCGTCGTGGCCGGCATTTGGTCGTTACCGGCAGCACGGACGCGACGGAGCGCGTCCCTCCACCGGCAGAGGCTTCGACAGAAGTTTCACGTTTGATCAAACTGATCGCCTCGCGGCCAGCGGCAGGGCTCATGTGAAACTAGGCCAAAACGGCACAGTTTCACGTTTGATCAAATCCCGCCCATGGGTGGAACAACAGGGCTGTATTTTGGCTTCTGCTGTTATCCAGCATCCAGGATCAAGGATCGGATTCCCGCCGCCTATTCTTCCTGCTTCTTGATCCGCTCCATTTCGCGTTTCTGGTCGCGCCGTCGGATATCCTCGCGTTTGTCGACCTTTCGTTTTCCCTTGGCCAGGCCCACGGTGATTTTGACCTTGCCGTCCTTGAAGTAGATCCGGGTCGGCACCAGGGTGTATCCTTTTTCATTGACCTTGCCGTAGAGCCGCTTGATCTCGTATTTATGCAGGAGAAGCTTCCGGGGGCGCAGCGGTTCGTGGTTGTCGTAATGGGCAAATGAATAGGGGCCGATGTGAAGCTGGTAGACCCACACCTCGCCGTCGATGATCCGGGCATAGGCGTCCTTGAGATTGCCCCTGCCCTGACGGAGGGCCTTGACCTCGGTGCCCTTCAACACCATGCCGGCTTCGAATTCATCCTCGATGAAAAATTCGAACCGGGCCTTTTTGTTGACCGCCACCGGTTTGATGTGTGCCTTTGGCATAGGAAAAAGCAGGTTCCAGGTTTCAGGTTCTAAACACGAAACACTAACCACTAAACATCAAATTCTAAATTCTAATTTCTCAATTCTAAATTTCAGTTTCCTACCGGCCTTGCGCATACAGGTTTTCGGCGAAAATTTCTCCGTATGCGGTCCGCAGCAGGTTCATCACATCCCGGGCCGTTTTCAGCCGAAGCGCTTCTTCCAGAAAAGGCGCGCATTTTTCAGCTTTCAGTGAACGGACCATTCGTTTGACCGCCGGAATCGATTGGGGGTTCATGCTCAACTCCTCCAGCTCCAGGGCCAGAAGGATTGGAATGTGGATCGGGTCTGCAGCCATCTCCCCGCACATGTAGGTTGCGATGCCTTGGCTTTTGGCGGCTTTCGTCACCTGGCGCAGCATCCGAAGCAGCGCCGGGTGAAGAGGGCTGAACAGATGGGCGACTTCCTGGTTTCCCCGGTCGATGGCCAGGGAATACTGGATCAGGTCGTTGGTCCCGATGCTGAAAAAATCGGCCTCTTCAGCCAGAAAATCCGCCACGATCACCGCGGAGGGAACCTCTATCATGACGCCTACGGCGATGTTGCTGTTGTGGGCGACGCCGTCTTTTTCCAGGCTTTCCGCCGCCTTTTCGATGTGCTGCCTGGCTTCTCTTAGCTCGTCTACGCCCGAGATCATCGGCAGCAGAATCCGGACATTTCCGTGATCGGCTGCCCGCAGAATGGCCCGCAGCTGGGTCTGAAAAATGTCCGGGCGCTTCAGGCAGTAGCGGATGGCGCGAAGCCCCAGGGCGGGATTTTCCTCCGGGCGCTGGGCGGCGTAGGTGACGGCCTTGTCTCCGTTGATGTCCAGGGTTCGGATCGTCACGGGACGCGGGGCCATGACCTCCACGACGTCTTTGTATTTGTCGAACAGTTCTTCTTCCTGGGGAAAAGAGCTGCGACTCAGGTAGCCGAACTCTGTCCTGTAAAGACCGATTCCTTCGCCTCCGTGGTCCAGGACCGAGACCACCTCTTCGGGCAGTTCGATGTTTCCCATCACTGCCAGACGGACGCCGTCTTCAGTTTCGGCGGGAAGGTGGCTGTCCCGGCTGATGGCCATCCGAAATTCTTCGTACTGAACCTGGCGATCCTGGTATTCGAGAAGGGTTTCTTCCCGGGGCCGGAGAATGACAGTACCTTCGGTTCCGTCGACGATGATGATCTCGTCGTTTCGGATCTCCCGGGTGGCCTCTCCTAAGCCGAGCACCGCCGGGATTGCCAGGGTTCGGGCGATGATGCTCGTATGAGAGGCTTTGCCGCCCCGGTCTGTGACGAAGCCCATGATCCGCTCGAGCTGGATCTGCGCGGTTTCGGCCGGGGAAAGATCGTGAGCCACCAGGATGACCCGTTTATTGATGTTGCGGATGTCAACCTGCCGTGCTCCGACGAGATTCCGAAGAATTCGATCCGAGACCTGCAGGATGTCTTCGGAGCGCTCGCGCAGGTAGGGGTCGGTCATTTCCTGAAACATCTGTTTCAGACCGGCCACCGCCTTTTTCAGCGCCCATTCGGCATTGATTTTTTCCTTGTCGATGATGTCTATGGTCCGGCTGTAGAGCATCTTGTCTTTGAGGAGCACCACGTGGGTCTCCAGAATGTCTCCATGCTCGCGAAACTCCTCCGGCGTATTTTCGATGATCGAGTGGAGCTCCTCCTTTGCCCGCTGGACAGCGGTCTTGAAGCGATTTTTTTCCTTGGCCAGGCCCTGTGCGCCGACGGCATAGCGCTGAACGACGTCCACGCCCTCCCTGTCGACAAGGTAGGCCTTGCCGATGCAGATTCCCGGCGAGCCGCCGATTCCCCTCAGGACGATTTCCTGTGATTCCTGGTCTGGCATGGGCGCAGCTTATTCCTCGAATCCTTCTCGGATGAGTTGGTCGATGGCCTCAAGAATGTCAAGATCGAAGGGGTCTTCCACGGAAATCGACACAGTAGTTCCCATGGGACACCCCAGGGAGAGGATGTCGATGACGCTGGAGGCGTCGGCAAGAGTATCTCCCCGGGAGATCCAGACGTTCGAGTGGGCGTCTTGAGCCAGTTTGGCGATTTTGGCGGCCGCCCGCGCGTGAAGGCCGAGATCGTTGACGATGACAACTTGGCGCGTCAGTTCATCCAAGCGCGATTTACCATAGATATTGTGCGTTTTAAAAACTAAATCCTTTAACAATCCCGCGGGGGTTTGTCAAACTGGAAAACGGGCCGCGGCAGGGTCCTGTCAAAGTCCAAATATGGAGGGCCACGCTCTGTCGTGGCCGCCCGCGGTCGACGCGACAGAGCGCGTCCCTCCGTTCGGACGCGACAGAGCGCGTCTCTCCAACGGTCGATACGACCGGCGCCCCATCAATGGTTCGTCCGTTACGCGGACTTTGGCGGAGCCCTGCGGGGTTCGGGCGGTTTTTGAAAAGCCGGGAAAAACCATTGAGAAAACAAATGCCCCTTGCTTTATGAACCCATGGGAGGATACCTAAAAGGACGGTTTTCGCCCTATTTTGTGGTGAAGTGGCCGAATGGTCAAATGGTCAAGTGGTCGAGTGGTCAAATGGTCAAATGGGAAAAACGGGTTGCTTGCGAATCAACCAAGGCAAACCAAACCGGGGCGGAGCGACACCCATGAAAAGGCAGTTTGTCATCGACGAGTTCAAACTGGGAGAGTCCTGGCGGCTGTTCAAGATCATCGGTGAGTTTGTCGACGGGGTCGAGGCCCTGCACGACATCGGGCGGGCGGTGAGCATGTTCGGCTCAGCCCGCATCCAGCCCGGCGATCCCGTCTACAAGAAGGCCGAGACGCTGGCGGGCCTCCTTGCGGAGGCCGGTTTTGCGGTCATCACCGGAGGCGGAGGCGGGGTTATGGAGGCGGCCAACAAGGGGGCCGCCGCAGCCGGGGGGATCTCCATCGGGATGAATATCTCCCTTCCCTTGGAGCAGAAGCCAAACGACTACGCCAATATTCTTGTCGAGTTCAACTATTTTTTCATCCGAAAGGTGATGTTC
Source organism: Desulfobacterales bacterium (assembly GCA_021737185.1). Lineage (GTDB taxonomy): Bacteria > Desulfobacterota > Desulfobacteria > Desulfobacterales > CAFBRK01 > JAIPEL01. The sequence goes on from JAIPEL010000036.1 coordinate 4,320, forward strand.
GTCAAATACGCCCAGGCCTACATCGTTTTGCCGGGGGGATTCGGCACCCTGGACGAGATGTTCGAGGCCGTCACCCTGATTCAGACCCAGCGGATCAAGCCGTTTCCGGTGATTCTGGTCGGCTCGGACTACTGGTCGGGCCTTAAACGCTGGGCAGAGACACACCTTCGCGAAACCGGACGGATTTCCCCCGGGGACTTGGACATCCTCCAGATCATAGACGATCCTGAAGAGATCGTTGCCGCCGTGAAAAAAGTGGTGATCTACTGATGGAAAAAAGTTTCGAGAAGGCTGCCGCGGCTGGTTCTCCTGTGGATGACAAGCTCCGGCGGATCGCCCGCCAGAACGCCTACCTTTCCGCGCTGCACGAAACCGCGGTCAAGCTGTTGGAGCGGCTCGATGAAGAAGAACTGCTGGAGGCGATCCTGCAGCGGGCCGCGCAAATGACCGACACGGAGCACGGATTTATCTACCTGCTCGAATCCGACCGCCACCGGATGCGCATGCGGCTGGGCCGGGGATTTTTCAGCCGCCAGATCGGCCTTCGGGTCAAGATGGGTGAAGGGCTCGGGGGCCGGGTGTGGCAGTGCGAGGCGCCGGTGGTTGTCGAGCGCTACCGGGATTGGGAAGGGCGCCTTCCCGATGCCGGCCTCGATCCTCTTCTTTCGGTAGTGGGCATCCCCCTCATATCGGATGCCGGCGTGCTGGGGGTAATCGGCCTGGGCCGCGTGGAAACCGGAAAACACTTCGACGAGGAAGACGTCACGGTGCTCAGCCGCTTTGCCGCCCTTGCCCTGATGGCCCTGGACAAGGCAAGGTTGTATGCCGACGTAAGCCGGGAGCTTGCCGAACGCCGCAAAGCCGAAGCGATTCTGAGAAAAAGCGAGGAGCGCTACAAGAGCCTGCTCGAGGCTTCCCCGGACCCGGTGGTGGTCTACGACATCGAGGGGCGCGCCAATTATGTGAATCCCGCCTTCGAGCAGACGTTTAGGATGTCCCGCCGGGACCTGCTGGGCAAGAAGATCGATTTTGTTCCCGAGGACTGCTGGCCCGAGACCGAAGAGGCCATCGCTCGGATGATGGGTGGCGAGAAGATCCAGAACTTTGAAACCCGACGGCGCACCAAAGACGGCCGGGTGCTCGACGTGCAGCTTTCCTCCACTCTCTACACGGATCGGGATGGGCGGCTCGAAGGCAACATCGTGATCCTGCGGGACGTCACCGCCGCCAAAAAGGCGGAACAGGAGCTCAAGCGCTATCGGGACCATCTCGAGGATCTCGTCCAGGAGCGGACCGCAGCGCTTGCCAAGGAAGTGGACGAGCGTCGGCGGGTGACCGGTGCCCTTCGCAAACGGGAGCGGGAGCTCAAGGCCCAGTCCCAGCATCTGGAGGAGGTCAACACCGCCTTGAAGGTGCTCCTCCAGCAGCGGGAAGAAGACCGCAAAGAGCTGGCCGGCCACGTCCTGGCCAATGTCAAGGAACTGGTGATGCCCTACGTGCAGCGGCTGTTCAATACACGGCTTTCCACCAGCCAGCGAACCCTGCTGCAGATTCTCGAATCGAACCTGAACAACATCATTTCCCCATTTGTCAGGCGGGTGGGTTCCCGCTATTTGAAGCTGACCCCCATGGAAATTCAGGTCGCCAACCTGGTTCGGGAGGGAAAGACCAACAAGGAGATCGCCGACCTGCTTTGTTTGTCCAAAAATACGATCCTGTTCCATCGCCAGAACATCCGGGGCAAGCTGGGCCTCAGAAACAAGAAGGTCAATCTGAGAACGCACCTGTTGTCCTTTGAAGAGTAATGAAATCGCTGCGCGATTTCATTACAGGTTTCGCGTCCTGCGAAAAAGATCCAAAAGCGTTCAGCAGAAGCCTTTCTGTTTCTCTGCATTTTTGAGCGGCGAAGCCGCGACATATAAATTCGCGGCAGCGAATTTATTAGGGGTTATATCCTGCTACTTTTTAGCTGTTATCTCAACTTGACATCGGGATGGTTTGAGCTATGCTGAAAACGATTTTATACCGGCAATTTCAAACCTTTTCATTGTGCGGTGCCGGTTGAAACCCGCCGGTCGGAAAAGGATTGACAATCGAAGTCAAACAGCTATAACGTGACTACTGTTTTCTCGCAGGGGCGTTCGGTTGCTTCATTTCCCCAGGGGGTGCGGCGCTTTCAGGAAGAAAAGTGACGGGGTTTTTTTCGCTTCTTGACTAAACGCCAAAAATTTTGTATCCGAACATGTATTTAATGAATAATCTTCATTAGCGTTTGCCCCCCCAATGGTGCGCCCTCACCATCGCCGCCGTCACCCCGCATCAGCACAGGGAGGAGAGCAATATTGGCCGCAGGAAAAGAGATCCAGAAAGGGGACGTGCTTCTCGAACTCGAGGACGTCCACATGTATTTTAAGGGGGTTGCCGCCCTTTCCGGCGTCAGTCTCAAGATTCGCAAAGGAGAGATCCACTCGGTAATCGGGCCCAATGGCGCCGGCAAAACCGTGATGATGAACTGCATCAACGGGTTGTATCGCCCCCAACAGGGCTCCGTCTCCTACAAGGGGGAGCGGGTCAATCACCTCCGCCCCTATCAGCGGGCCAAACTCGGCATGGCGCGGACCTTCCAGAAGGTGGAAGTGTTCGGCGGGCTGACGGTTCTCGACAACATTCGGCTCGGGCGCCATCTCCACTACCGGGCCGGCGTCCTCAGCGGCGCCTTTTACCTGGGCAAAGCCAAAAAAGAGGAAATCGAGCATCGGGCATTTATCGAAGAGCAGATCATCGACCTTCTGGAGATCGAGCAGATCCGCCACAAGCCGGTGGGCATGCTTCCTTACGGGCTGCAAAAGCGGGTGGAACTCGGCCGGGCCCTGGCCCTGGAGCCGGAGCTGCTGATTCTGGACGAACCGTTGGCCGGCCTCAACCTGGAAGAGGTGGAAGACATGGCCCGTTTCATCCTCGATATCAACGAGGAAAAGCGGTGGCGGGTGACCTGCCTGCTGGTAGAGCACGACATGGGCGTGGTCATGGACCTGTCGGACCGTATCTTTGTGTTGAACTTCGGCAACATGATTTCCGACGGCACACCGGATGAGGTACAGAACAATCCTGAAGTGATCAAGGCTTATCTGGGCGAAGAGGACCTGTATGCAACAAGAAGATAATGCAATGGCCGGCGGCATCGAAATCACCGAAGACCTGACGATCCCGAAGCTGTTCTGGAAAAAGTCGCAGGAGTTCGGCGCCGACCGCGTGGCAATGCGGGAAAAAGAGTTCGGCGTCTGGCGGCCCATTACCTGGTCTCAGTACCTGGAAAACGTCAAACACCTGACCCTGGGCCTGGTCAAGCTTGGCCTGAAAAAGGGCGACAAGGTGTCGATTATCGGAGACAACCGGCCCGAAGGGCTCTGGGCGGAGATGGCTGTTCTGTGCGCCGGCGGTGTGGGCGTATGGCTTTTTCAGGACTGTCTCATCGACGAAGTGCGCTACATCCTCGACCATTCAGATTCCAAATTTCTCTTCGGAGAAGGGCAGGAAGAGGTCGACAAAGCCCTTTCCGTCATCGACGAGTGTCCGAAGCTGGAAAAGGTTATCTGGGACGACCCCAAGGGGATGCGAAACTACGATCAGGACAGTCTCCGCAGCCTGAAGCAAATCCAGGAGCTGGGCCGGGATCTGGAAAAAGAACAGCCCAACCTGTTTGCGGAGCTCATCGAACAGGGCACCGGAAGCGAAGTGGCCCTGCTGTTCTATACCTCCGGGACCACCTCTCTGCCCAAGGGGGCGCTGTTGTCCCACAACAACATGCTGACCATGGGAAAGGCCCTGATGGCCGTCGACCCCTGCAAGGAGACCGACGATTACGTCTCTTACCTACCGTTTGCCTGGATCGGGGAGCAGATGATGTCGATTTCCTGCGGCCTTCAGGTAGGCTACACCATCAATTTCCCCGAAGATCCGGCAACCGCCCAGGAAAACATCCGGGAGATCGGGCCCCACGTCATGTTTGCCCCCCCTCGGATGTATGAGCAGATGACCCGGACCGTGCAGGTCAAATACCTGGACGCCTCCTGGACGAAGCGCAAGTTTTTCGAGCTCACCAACAAAATCGGCTATCACGTGGCCGACTTGAAGTTTGAAAAAAAACCGATCCCGGTGCACTGGCAGATTCTCCAGTGGCTGGCGAGAATTACGGTGCAAAACAAGGTGCGGGACCATCTGGGGCTTTCCCGGGTGAGAAATGCCTATACCGGCGGGGCGGCCATGGGGCCGGACCACTTTCGTTTCTTTCACGCCCTCGGGGTGAACCTGAAGCAGATCTACGGCCAGACCGAGGTGGCCGGCATTTCGGTGGTCCACCGCAGTGGAGACATCAAATTCGACACCGTAGGCAAGCCGATTCCGGGCACCGAAATCAAGATCACCGAAGACGGAGAGATCATCACCCGAAGCCCGTCGGTTTTTTTGGGCTACTACAAGAACCCGGAGGCCACGGAAAAGGCGTTGCAGGACGATTGGCTCTATTCAGACGACAAGGGGTTTATGGATGAAGACGGCCACCTGGTGGTTTTTGACCGAACCAAGGACGTCTTTACCTTGAAAGACGGCCAGCCGTTTTCGCCCCAGTACCTGGAAACCAGGCTCAAGTTCAGCCCGTACATCAGGGATGCCTGGGTGCTGGGGCACAAGCGCGACTACGTGGCGGCGGTCATGTGCATCGACTACAACGTGGTGGGCAACTGGGCCGATGAAAAAAAGCTCAACTACACCAGCTACCCGGAGCTGTCCCAGAAGCCGGAGGTCTACGATCTGGTGGAAAAGCAGATCCGGCAGGCCAACAAGGACCTGCCAGAATCGGCCCGGGTCTACAAGTTCACCAACCTGTACAAGGAGCTCGATGCGGACGACGATGAACTGACCCGCACCCGAAAGCTGCGTCGGTCCTTCGTGGAAAAGCGCTACCAGTCCATCGTCGAGGCCTTGTACTCGGACGCCGATGCGGTTCATATCGACACCACCATCAAGTACGAGGACGGCCGGGAAGCGCACATCAAGACGGATTTGACCATTCAGAAGGTCGCCCAATAGCGCCGGGGGCGCCGCAGAGGCGCCCGCCGGACGGGAAAACAAGGAGCGACAAAGGAGCAGATCGGATGGAGCTTTTTTTCATGACCCTGACAACGGGCATCATGGTGGGGGGGATCTATGCGCTCGTGGCGCTTGGCTGGGTGCTCATCTACAAGTGCTCGGGAGTCCTGAACCTGGCCATGGGGGAGATGACCTTGATCGGGGCATACGTCTCTCTGAGCTTCTACTCCATGGGGGTTCCTTTTTTATTGGCCCTGTTGATTTCCCTAATTATCGGCTTCATCCTGGGGATTCTCACGGAAAGAATATTTCTCGACCGGCTCATCGGCGAGCCGGTGCTGACTGTCATCATGGTCACGGTGGGACTGTCTTTCTTTTTCAAGGGATGTGTGGAATTGATCTGGGGAACCGACACCCGGGTCTTTTCTCCTCCGGTGTTTCCCTTGGAGCCGTTCAGACTGGGGCCGCTGTACATCGGGCAGGTCTATCTGTGGAGCTTCATCGCCGCGATGATTCTTCTGCTCGTGTTCGTCTCTTTTTTCAAATACACCCGCTGGGGGCTAGCCATGCAGGCCACGGCGGACGATGAAATGGCCGCCCTTTCGCTGGGGGTGAGCGCCCGGTTCGTATATGCGGCGGCGTGGGCCATCGCCTTTATGGCCGCCGGCGTGGGCGGCACACTGCTGGGCAACATCAACGGGTTGAACATCTCGGTGGGCTATCTGGGCCTTTTGGTGCTGCCGGCCGTGGTGCTCGGGGGGCTCAATTCGGTTCCAGGGGCCATCGTCGGCGGCATCGCCATCGGGATCCTGCAGAACTTTTCGGGCGCCTACCTGGATCAGTATTTTCCCGGGGGGGTCAAAGAGGTCGCCCCCTTTGCCTTCATGGCCGTTTTTCTTCTGTTCAAGCCATACGGGCTGTGGGGATGGGAGCGAATCGAACGCGTGTAAAAAGGTCGATTGGTCGAATGGTTGATTGGTCAATTGGGCTGAGCCCACGAAGACAGGATGCCAACCGGGCCGGTTTTTCCTATTTAACCATTTAACCAGTCAACCATTTAACGAATCATCGAGAGGTTTTTCATGAGCACAACCTGGCTTCCCTGCGGTAAATACCACGAGACCTACACTCAGGACCATGCCTGGTGGCAGACCACCTTTATCCGCGGCAAGATGATCGCCCTGTTTGCGGTCCTGTTTGTCGGCATTCCGCTGCTTGCCGACGACTATGGGCTCAGTATCTGCAACAACGTGGGATACACGGTTTTAGGGGCGCTGGGCGTGCAGTTGCTGATCGGCTATTGCGGCCAGATCACCCTGGGCCACGCCGCGTTTCTGGCCGTGGGCGCGTACACCAGCACCCTGATGATCCTGGAGTTTCCCTGGCCCCAGGCGTTGCTCGACTGGGGCTTGGCCTATCCGATCAGCATTTTGGTCGCCGCGGTGGTGGCAGGGATCTGGAGCGTTTTTTTTGGACTGCCGTCGGCCAAGGTCAAGGGGTTTTACCTGATTCTGACGACCATGGCGGCCCAATTCATTACGGTGGACTTTATCATCACCCAATACGTCAGCCAGATCGGCGGCCGCGGCCAGGCCTTTTCCCTGCCGGTGGGGACCATCAAGGTCGGCCCCTGGGTGATCGACAGCGATCTGAAAGTCTATTTCATGATGCTTGTCCTGTCGATTTTCCTGATCGCTGTAATGGTCAACCTTCTCCGTTCCCGGGTGGGACGGGCCTGGGTGGCCATTCGGGACAACGATATTTCCGCTTCGGTGATGGGAATCAATGTGTTCGGCTACAAGCTGCTTGCCTTCTTCGTAGCCGGTTTCATCGGCGGCATCGCCGGGGCGTTCTGGATCAGCAACCTGGCGGCCATCAGCCCGGAGCATTTTCCCTGGTCCTGGTCCCTGTGGCTGGTGGGGGTCATTCTCATCGGCGGGGTCGGCTCCATCCACGGAACGGTGTTCGGATCGATCTTTATGGTGGTGGTGATCGAGGCGCTTCAATTGGTCATCATGCAGTTCGTGGATACGAGTTGGGGTTCACGACTGTTCATGGATTTTCTTTTCATAAAAGAGGCCGCCTTCGGACTTGTGATCTGCGCTTTTATGATCTTCGAGCCCAACGGAATCGCTTACCGATGGTGGCAGGCCAAGAACTATTTCAACCTGTGGCCGTTTTCCTACTAACACAAAATCGCTGACGCGATTTTGTGTGATGTTTCGGAATTCGATGAATGTTGGGACTGCGGAGGGAGGTGATCGGATCGAGGATCGTTGGTGGAAGCCCATTTGCACCGAAGAGTTTTGAAAAAGGGGGAAATATTATGAGCATCCAGAGTAGGGGAACCAAAGCGTTTGCGTTTCTATTTGCCGTCGCATTGATATTCGGCCTTTCGTCCTGGGCCGGGGCGGCGCAGATCAACATCGGAGCGCTCAACGACATGACCGGCGCCACCTCCGACGTGGGCAAGGACTATGCGCTTGGCATTGCCGAGGCGTTTCACTACATCAACGACACCGGCGGCATCAACGGCAAACAGATCAAGCTCTACCAGTTCGACTACGGATACCGGATCCCCGAGGCCCTGACCAAGTACAAGCTGTTCAAGCGGCTCAAGTGCGTTGCAATTCAGGGCTGGGGCACCGGCGACACCGAGGCTCTTGCGCCGACGGTGGCCAAGGACCAGATTCCATACGTATCGGCCTCTTATTCCGGGCACCTGACCAATCCGGAAAAAACCCCATACAACCTGTTCATTTCGGCCGACTACTCCACCCAGTCCCGCGGGCTGATCACCGCCTGGTACGACAACAAGTGGCCGAAAAAACAGGATTTCGGCAAGCGAAAGCCCCGGATCGCCATGTGCTACATGTTCGCTTCACCGTTTTCCAGCGCCTCGATCAAGGCCGCTAAGGATCAGGCCGAAATGCTCGGGTTCGAGATCGGCGACGATCAGGACGTGTCCCTTTTTGCCATCGACACCAAAAGCCAGATTCTCGCCTTAAAGGAGTTCAAACCAGATGTGGTGCTTCATACCAACACCGTTATGTCGGTGGCGGCCACCCTGCGGGATGCCTATTCGCTGGGACTCGGCGCAGACCACATCATCAAGAACTGGGGGTTTGACGAAAACCTGCCGAAGCTTGCCGGCGAAGCGGCCGAAGGTGCCATGGGATGTGCGCCCTGGGCGTTTTTCGGCGAGGATGTGCCGATGATGGACAAGGTCGTCGAATATGCGAAAAAGTACAACCCCGGTGTCCCGCTGGAAAAGCGGACCATCCATACCGTTCAGGCCTGGGCGAACGTTCTGGGCATGGCCGAGGCCCTGAAGCGGGCCGACGCTGCAGGAGACCTGAGCGGGCCGAGCATCCTGAAAAACGGATTCGAGACCATGCGGGATTTTACGATCGGACTGGGCGTGGCCCCGATCACCTTTACATCGGAGGACCACCGTGCCCTGAGCATCGCCCGGGTCTATGAATACACCCAAGGCGAGTTCAAACTGCTCGACACCGTCGATCTGCAAAAGCGCTGGCCGGAAAAATATGCCAATGAGTGGATCGGATGGTAATTTGGCTGAATGGTTGAATGGTCGACTGGTCAAATGGGAAAAGCGCTTCTCCCAGCCGCATATGCAAAGCCCCGACCTTTCAACCGCCGCAATTCCTATTCAACCAATTGACCAATGAACCAATTAACCAATTAACCAATCAACCACCCCCCTGGAGGGACTGCGTTTTGGCAGAAATAGCACCGATTTTGAAGATCAATAACATCGAGGTCAAATACCACGAGGTCATTTTGGTCATCAAGGGCGTCTCCATCGAGGTGCCCGAAGGCGGCGTCGTTGCCCTTCTGGGAGCCAACGGGGCTGGGAAAAGCACCACCTTAAAGGCGGTTTCCGGATTGCTGAAGCACGAAGACGGCCACGTGACCGACGGATCCATCGAATATCTGGGAGAGCGCATCGACCGGCTCGGCCCGGAAAAGATCGCCAAGATGGGAATCGTCCAGGTGATCGAGGGCCGCCGGGTGTTCGAGCACCTGACGGTGGAAGAAAACCTGAAGGTCGGCGCCCACATGGGCAAGTTGGGCAGCTCGGTCAAAGAAGGTCTGGAAATGGTCTACCATTACTTTCCGCGGCTAAAGGAAAAGCGAAACGAAGTCGCCGGCTTTGTCAGCGGCGGCGAGCAGCAGATGACGGTGGTGGGCCGTGCCCTGATGACCAGCCCAAAGCTCATCCTCCTGGACGAGCCCTCCATGGGGCTTGCACCGATGTTGATTCATGAGATTTTCAACATCATCATGCGGCTCAACGAGGAGGAGAAGATCTCGATCCTGCTGGTAGAGCAGAACGCCAAACTGGCCCTCAATGTGGCGCCCCACGCCTACGTCATGGAAAACGGGCGTATCGTCATGGACGACACCGCGGAAAGACTCCGGGAAAACCCGGACATCAAGGACTTCTACCTGGGGATGACCGATCTGGGGGGGCGAAAGAGCTTTCGCGACGTAAAGCACTACAAGAGAAGAAAACGTTGGCTAACCTAATCCGGATTCGTTCCGGAAAAGGAGGGAAGAGACCGATGAGAAAATACCGTTTGATCATCGCTGGCCTGAGCGTCCTGCTGGCGGCTGCGTTTCTGGCCGGATGCGCCGGCATGGCGGCAAAGCCCACGGAAGACAATTTCAAGGCCCCGACAGTCACCTTGAACCGGGTGGAAGTTCCCTACTACACCGGCTATTGGTACTTTTCCAGCAAAGTGAAGCCCACCAAGGGATCGGCCGGCGACTACGGCGCGGCCATGGGACTGGGATTTATCTTCGACATCGAAAACCCCAACGACTACCCCGTCCTGATGGAATCCCTGAAATTTTCCATTGCCTTTGAAGAGTTTGTCCTCAATACGGTGGCGGCCGACGAGCCGATGTGGATTCCTGCCGGAAAGACCAATCAGCTCCGGGTCAACGCCATCATGGACGCCCGTTCGTCCCTGCTGAGTCTGATGGTCACCGGCGGCTTCCAGCTCAAGGAAAAGGGGATGTCTCCCTGGGACGCCCTGGAAAAATGGTGGACCGGCGCGCCGGAGATGTCGTTTCCGATCCATGTGCAGCAGGGCTCGGCCATCTTCAAGGCCGGCGGCGTTATCAAAGGTGTGGAAGTCGCTGCAACCTATCCGTGATCGAAGCCCCTTGACGGCGGTCTGATAAAAGAGGCTCCCTCCCCCCGGCACTTTTTTAAAGCCGGGGTGCGAGGGAGTCTGTGCTTGGTATGGAACACTTTGCCGTTTATACCGCTTTGCATGCTGGAAGGAAGTTGATTGGTTGATTCGTTGAATCGTTGATTGGGAAGAACCTCGTCGTTTTTTTCTTGCAAACTGGCAGACGAACTTGTTGCAGGTGCGTTTGCACCCATTTGACCATTCAACCAATGAACCAATCAACCATCTGAAGAACAGGAGATGGAAACAAACAGAACATCCAAAAACCAGAGGAAACCATGGGACTCTACGATTTCACCATCTACGACCTGATTCTGCGAAACAGTGCCGCATTTGGAGCGCTGCCGGCCTGGTTCGAGGTGGAAGACGGCCGAACCCTGACGTTTGCCGAGATCCGCACCCAGGTGGAGCGTCTGGCCGCCGGGCTTCAGCAGCTGGGGGTGGCCAAAGGAGAGCGCGTCGGAGTTCTGGGGAAAAACAGCCTGGAGCAGTTTTTGCTGTACGGTGCGGCGGCAGCGGTCGGTGCCATCCTGCTTCCGGTCAACTGGCGTCTGTCCGCCGAAGAGCTCTGCTTCAACCTGGAAGACGGTGCACCGCGGTTGATTTTTGTAGACGAGGAGTTTCAGCAGATCATCGAGGAACACCGAGGCAACCGCCTGGCCTCGGCAACGGGATTTTACAATCTTCGGGCCGAGCTAGGCCGATTCGAGCGTTTTTCCTCCCTGCTCAAAGAGGCGGCAGATTTTCAGGCCCCGGAAGTATCCTCCGCCGATGGTTTTATCATCATCCACACCGCGGCCGTGGCCGGAAGACCCCGTGGGGCGCTGCTGTCCCACAACAACGTCATCTGCGCAGACATGCACCTGATCTATCTGTTCGGAACCACCACGGCAGATGCGCATTTGAACATCCTGCCGATGTTTCACATCGCCGGGCTGGTGATGATGTTTTCCAGCTTTCACGCCGGCGCTGTGAACCTGAACCTGTCCAAGTTCGACGCGGCGAAGGTGGTGTCTCTCATCGAAGAAAAAAAGGGATCGCTGACCTTCGATTTTTCCCCGATTTTGGGATCGATCCTCGAAGAGGCCGAAAAAACCGGAAAGAACATTTCCGCCCTTCGCGGCGTGCTCGGCCTGGAGGCGCCGGAGACCATCGAAAAATACCAGGCGGCTACCGGCGGCACCTTTTACACCATGTACGGCCAGACCGAGACAAGCTGCCTGGCTACCCTCGGAAGGTACAGCGACCGGCCCGGCGCGGCCGGAAGGCCGATCGAACTGGCCGAGGTGCGCCTGTTCGACGACTACGACCGGCCGGTGGCCGAGGGAGGGACAGGAGAGATTTGCGTGCGCGGACCCATGGTCTTTTCCGGATACTGGAATCTGCCCGAGGACAACGCCCGCACCTTCCGGGAGAGGTGGCACCACACCGGCGATCTGGGTCGCTTCGACAAGGACGGCTACCTGTTCTACGCCGGCAGAAAGGCTGAAAAGGAACTGATCAAGCCGGGCGGGGAGAACGTCTATCCAGCGGAGGTCGAAAAGGTCATCCTGCAGCATCCGGCGGTGGAAAAGACCGTGGTCTTCGGGGTTCCCGACACCAAATGGAAGGAAGCGATCAAAGCGGTGTGCGAACTCAAAAAGGGCCAAGCCCTGTCCGCCGCCGACCTGATCGAATTCGTCGGCGCCCGGATCGCCCGTTACAAGAAGCCCGCCTATGTCGACTTTATCGAAAAAATGCCGATGGGTGAAGACGGCTCGCCGGACCGAAAGAAGGTAAAAGAACTGTACGGGGGAGAATAGACGCGGTAAAAAGCGATAGATCCTGGATCCGGGTTGCTGGAGGCTGGATCGAGTCCACGCTCCGGAGATCGATTCTGGATTCGGCGGCGCAGCCGCCCATATAATAAATCATCCAGGCGGCTCTTTTGCCTGGATGATTTATTATTCGGGGAAAATCTTGGCGGCCAGATCGATGTCTTCCGGGCAAAAGACGAACAGGCACTCGGCGTCCGGTCCGGCCACCGAGCCGTACACATAGTTGATGTTGATGCCCTCTTCGCCGAGCTGGGTGGTGATCTTTGCCAGCTCGCCGGGTTTGTTATCCAGCTTGAGGGCGATGACCGGGGCGATGTCGAAGACATAGTCATGCTTGTAGAGCAGGTCGATGGCCTTGTTGATCTTGCCGTTTTCAACCAGGATCCGGATCAGGGCGTATTCGGCCGAGTCCTTGCGCATCGAGTTGTAGCTGGCCGCAGAGGCGATTCGCTTCAGGGTTCGGCCCCTGGCCTTGAACAGCTCCTTGACGTAGGCCGAGGCATCCTGGATCGTCAAGGCGTCGATGTTGATGCCGGCTTCACCTAGCAGATTGGCCAGCCTACCCAACTCGCCGGGTTGGTTCATCATGAAAAGCTGAATTTCGGTGCGGACCATGGTCGCTGCGCTCCCTTGCTTTTTAAATCGCTGCGCGATTTGGGTTAAAAATAGATAAATGCGTCGATGGCCAGCTGATGCTTCATGATTTGTATAAGGCAGAATCCAGTGAAGTGTCAACAAAGCCGGCATTTTAATCTATCGGTTTTTCCACAACAAAAGAAAGCCGTGACGCGCGGTTTTTTGCGCGTCACGGCTTTCTTTTGTCTTTGAGGATGTGGTTGGAAATGACCAGCCGCTGGATCTCCGAGGTGCCCTCGTAGATGGTAAACACCCGGGCGTCCCGGTAGAAGCGCTCCACCGGGTAGTCCTTGGTGAAGCCGTAGCCGCCGAACATCTGAATGGCCTTTCCGGTGATCCGGTTGACCATTTCCGAGGCAAACAGCTTGGCCATGGAGGCCTGGGCCGTGAAATTTTTCCCGGCGTCCTTCATGGCCGCGGCCGAGAGCATGAGCTGGCGGGCGGCCTCGATTTCCGTGGCCATGTCCGCAATGATCCAGCGCAGCCCCTGGAACTTGGAGATCTTCTGGCCGAACTGCTCCCGTTTCTTCGCGTATTTGACGGCGGCGTCGAAGGCGGCCTGGGCCACCCCCACCGATTGGGCGGCGATGCCGATGCGGCCGGAGTCCAGCGCGGTCATGGCGATTTTAAATCCGTCGCCTTCCTTTCCGAGGAGGTTTTCGGCCGGCACCCGGCAGTTTTCGAAGATCAAGTCAGTGGTGTCCGATGCCCGAAGGCCGAGTTTGTCCTCCTCGCGTCCGACGATGAACCCTTCGGTTCCCTTTTCGATGATGAAGGCACTGATTCCGTGATGCTTTTTTGCCTCGTCGGTTTTGGCCGTAACAATGACCAAACCCGAATTTTTCCCGGTGGTGGTAAAGCGCTTGGTGCCGTTGACGACATAAACGTCCCCGTCTTTTTCCGCCGTGGTCGTCTGGGCCGATGGATCGGACCCGGCCTCGGGTTCGGTGAGGCCGAAGGCGCCGATCACCTTGCCCCGGGCCAGCCTCCGAAGATATTTTTTCTTCTGTTCTTCATTTCCCCAGCGGTTGATGCTTTCACAGACGATCGAGTTGTGGACCGACATCACCACTGCCGTCGATGCGCAGGCATAGGCGATTTCAGAAAGCGCCAAAACGTAGCTGACGGTGTCGGCGCCCTCGCCGCCGTATTCGGGCGGAATCGCCATGCCCATCAGGCCGAGCTCTCCCATCTGCTTCAGGTTGTCCGCCGGAAACTCCTTGGTCCGGTCCCGTTCGGCGGCGGTAGTGGCCACCACCTTCCGGGCAAATTCCCGGACCATAGCCTGGATCATGAGCTGTTCGTCGTTGAGTGGGTAACTCATAGGCTCTCCTTCGGAGAGGTTGATGGATTGGTCCATTGGTCGATTGATTGGTTGATTGGTCGAATGGGAACACACCACTTGACGACTCGACCATTCAACCAATCAACCCTTTCACCGGCCGTAGATCACCACGATCAGTTCGGCCTCTTCCTCGCCGACGTTGCGAAGCTGGTGGCGGATGCCGGAGTTGAAGTGAAGCGAATCGGTAGGGGCGAGACGGTTGACGTGGTCGCCGACCACCACTTCCACGGTGCCTCTCAACACGTAGACGAACTCTTCGCCTTCGTGCTGATAGCCGACTCCCTTGTGCGGCTGCATCGGATCGACGGTGACCCTGAACGCCTTGAGATGCTTGTTTTCCGCACCCGGGGTCAGGGTGGTGTAGGCGTAGTTGTCGGTCCGTTTCGTGTAGGCCTGAATCCGCTGCCTGAGCTGGGTCTCCTGCTCCTTTAGAAATGCACCGGAATCGAGCTCCAATGCCCGGGCAATCTGGAGCAGTGCGCCAACCGGAGGGGTTTCCCTGCCTGCCTCGATCTGCTTCAGGAATTCGACGGAAAAACCGGTTTCATTGGCCAGGGTGTCGAGGTCCATTTTTTTAGCGGTTCGTGATCGCTTGATCCGCTTGCCGATGGGTTCCTGTGTCGGTTTTTTTTTCGCCACATGGCCTCCGATTTTGGTGAGCAAGGTTTGTCGGTTGCAACGGTTGCTGGTTTGCTCTTAGCCAATTCTGTCGGATCCGTCGGATCCATTCGATCGGTCCGATCAGTCTGATCGGACCGATCCGACTGATTTTCACCGCCGCATGGGAGTATTACCAGGCGTTACATCGGCTTTCGCACCCCCCCTAGTACTCATAAAATCCCCTGCCGCTTTTCCTGCCCAGCCAGCCGGCTTCCACGTATTTTCTCAGCAGGGGACAGGGCCGGTACTTGGAGTCCTTGAACCCTTCGTAAAGGGTTTCCATGATCGCAAGGCAGGTGTCCAGTCCGATCAGGTCGGCAAGGGTCAGCGGCCCCATGGGATGGTTCATGCCCAGTTTCATGACGGTGTCGATGTCTTCCCGACTGCCGACGCCGTGATACAGGCAGTAAACCGCCTCGTTGATCATCGGCAGCAGGATCCGGTTGGCGATAAAGCCCGGATAGTCGTTGGCCTGGGCAGGCGTTTTCCCAAACTGCTTTGCCAAATCCCAGGTGGTTTCAAACGTCGCATCGGAGGTGGCCAGCCCGCGGATGACCTCCACCAGCTTCATTACCGGTACCGGGTTCATGAAGTGCATGCCGATGACCTTGTCCGGCCGCTTGGTTTGCGATGCGATCCGGCCGATGGGGATCGAGGAGGTGTTGGTGGCCAGGATGACCTGCGGTTGGCAGGCAGCGTCAAGATCCCGAAATATTTTGAATTTGAGGTCTTCTCTTTCCGTGGCGGCTTCCACCACGAAATCCGCGTCGGCCATGTCCTTGATGTTCGTGCTGGTCCGGATCCGGCTCAGAATCGCGTCTTTTTCCGCAGCCTCGATCTTCCCTTTTTCCACGCTCCGGCCGAGCAGTTTTTCGATGTTGGAAAGGCCCTTCTTGCAGAACTCCTCGGAGATGTCGTTCATGATCACGTTCAGTCCGCTGGCCGCCGCGACCTGCGCGATGCCGTTTCCCATCTGCCCGGCACCGATGACACCGAATGTTTTAATCGCCATTTCTCCTCCTTCTACAATTGTTCAGGGCATTGAACGAAGATGCCCCTTTGAGGGTAAAAATTCGAAATCCGAATATCGAAATCCGAAACAAAATTTAATTTCGAAATTCGAATGACCAAAACACTTCGGTCATTAGAATTTCGGTCATTCGATATTGCCCTTCGACTTCGCTCAGGGCGGTGAGCCTGCCGGCAGTGAGCTTGTCGAACCTGTCGAACCGTTTCGAGTTTCGGATTTCGTGCTTCGGATTTTTCTTATATTGCCAAATAGGCTCATCGTTTTACGATAAGCGCCACAGCTTCTCCGCCGCCCAGGCACAAAGAGGCCACACCGGTTTTGGCGTCTCTTCGCTTCATTTCAAAGAGCAGCGTCACCAGGACCCGGCAGCCGCTGGCGCCGATGGGATGGCCCAGGGCCACGCTGCCGCCGTTGACGTTGACCTTGGCGGTGTCGAGGCCAAGTTCCCGGACGACTGCCACAGTCGAGCCGCTGAAGGCCTCGTTGACCTCCCACAGATCCACGTCGCCGGTGTCGAGGCCTTCCTTTTTCAGGCACTTGGGTATGGCCCAAATCGGGGCCACCAGTACGTACTTCATGTCGATGCCGTAGGATGCCTGGGCACCGACGGTGGCGAGAATATCGCAGCCGAGTTCTTCGGCCTTTTCCCGGGCCATGACGACCACCGCAGCGGCGCCGTCGCTGATGATCGACGAGTTTCCCGCGGTGGCATAGCCGTCTTTCTGGAAGGCCGGCTTCATTTTGGCCAGCGCTTCGTAGGAAGTTTCCCGGGGGCACTCGTCGGTGTCGAAGATCTTCGTCTCCCCCTTTCGCTGCGGAATTGTCACCCTCACGATTTCTTCGGAAAACCGGCCCGAAGCGATGGCCTCGTTCGCCCGTCGATACGACTCGGCGGCATACCGGTCCTGGTCTTCTCTGCTGACGCCGTATTTTTCAGAGCACAGGTCGTTGGAAATGCCCATGTGAAAGTCGTTGACCATGTCCCATAGGCCGTCGTGAACCATGTGATCCTGGAGCTTGCCCGGCCCCATGCGGTATCCGAAGCGGGCCTTTTCCAGGAAGTAGGGCGCCATGCTCATGGTTTCCATTCCGCCGGCGACCACCACATCCGCGTCTCCCAGTTGAATCGCCTGGGCCGCGAGCATCACCGACTTCAAGGCCGATCCGCAGACTTTGTTGACCGTGATGCACTCGGCCTCCCAGGGCATCTTTGCCCGGACCGCCGCCTGCTTGGCCGGATTCTGACCGTATCCGCACGGCAGCACCTGGCCCATGATCACTTCGTTGACTGCGGGCTTTTCAACCCCGGCCCGGCGCAGGGCCTCTTCGATGACGATGGCGCCCAAATCCGTGGCGCCGATGCCGCCCAATCCCCCGTTGAATGCCCCCAGAGGGGTTCGGACTGCACTGACGATAACCGGTTCTCTGCTTTTCATATTCGCTCCTTTATTCCGCGATGCGCTAATGTTTAGTCATTGGCCATCGGTCATTGGCCTCCGGCATGTGCGAAACATTAACGCTTGGCGCTGCCCTTGCCGGCTGCCTCGGCGATTCGATCTCCCCTGAAAAATCATGGAACGAAATTCGGCGCCGGCGCCGAATTTCGTTGCTTACATGTTTCTTCTGTATTGACCGCCCACCTCGTAAAGGGCCTGGGTGATCTGTCCCAGGCTGCAGGTGCGCACCGTGTTCATCAGTTCGGCAAAGATGTTTTCGTTCGACAACACCACCTTTTGGAGCCGCTTCAGGGCGGCTGGCGCTTCTTTTTCATGGCGCTTTTCAAAGTCGGCCAGGCGGTCGAGCTGGGACTGTTTTTCTTCTTCCGTGGCCCGGGAAAGCTCCAGGGAAAACGGTTCCTCCACAAAGTCGTCGTCAGCCGCATCCGGGTCCCGGAACGTGTTGACGCCGATGATCGGCAGGTCCCCGGTGTGCTTGCGCATTTCATAAACCATCGATTCTTCCTGGATCTTGCTCCGCTGGTAGCCGGTTTCCATGGCGCCCAGCACGCCGCCGCGCTCGGTGAGCCGGTCGAACTCGGAGAGCACCGCCTCTTCGACCAGGCCGGTGAGTTCTTCGACGATGAAGCTTCCCTGCAGCGGGTTTTCATTTTTGGCCAGGCCCCACTCCCGGTTGATGATGAGCTGAATAGCCAGTGCCCGGCGGACCGACTCCTTGCTGGGGGTGGTGATCGCCTCGTCGAAGGCGTTGGTGTGCAGGCTGTTGCAGTTGTCGTAGATGGCGCAAAGACCCTGGAGGGTGGTTCGGATATCGTTGAACTGGATGTCCTGGCTGTGGAGGCTGCGGCCCGAGGTTTGAATGTGGTACTTGAGCATCTGGGACCGCTCGCTTCCTTTGTACTTGTCGCGCATGGCAACGGCCCAGATCCGGCGGGCCACCCGGCCGATGACCGTATATTCCGGATCCATTCCGTTGGAGAAGAAAAACGACAGGTTCGGCCCGAACCGGTCGATGTCCATTCCCCGGGACAGGTAGTACTCGACGTAGGTAAAGCCGTTGGCCAGTGTGAAGGTGAGCTGGGAGATCGGGTTGGCGCCGGCTTCGGCGATGTGATAGCCCGAGATCGAGACCGAGTAGAAGTTCCGCACGTTGTTTTCGGTGAAAAACTGCTGGATGTCTCCCATCATCTTGAGGGCGAAATCGATGGAAAAGATGCACGTGTTCTGCCCCTGGTCTTCTTTCAGGATGTCTGCCTGCACCGTGCCCCGCGCGTTGGCAAGCACTTCGTCCCGGATTCGGGCCAGGGTCTTTGGGTCCGGATCCTTGCCGTTTTCTTCCCGGTATTTTTCCACCTGCTGATCGATGGCAGTGTTGAGAAACATTGCCAGGATAATCGGCGCGGGCCCGTTGATGGTCATCGACACCGAAGTGCTGGGGGCGCACAGCTCAAATCCGCCATACAGGACCTTGACGTCGTCGAGGGTGCAAACGCTCACGCCGGAGGTGCCGACCTTGCCGTAGATGTCCGGCCGAAGGTCCGGGTCCCACCCGTACAAGGTGACCGAATCGAAGGCCGTGGATAGGCGCTTGGCCGGATAATCCGAAGACAGGAGTTTGAACCGGCGGTTGGTTCTGGCCGGGTCGCCCTCGCCGGCGAACATTCGCGTCGGCTCTTCGTCCATCCGCTTCAGGGGAAAGACGCCGGCGGTGAAGGGAAACCGTCCCGGCACGTTCTCGCGGCGCATCCACCGGTACAGCTCGCCGGGGTCTGAAAACCGGGGCAGGACGATTTTCGGTATCCGCTTGCGCGAAAGGCTTTCAACGAACAAGGGCACCCGGATTTCACGGTCTCTCACGTTGTAGACCAGTTCGTCGGCCGAATACTTCTCCTTGATTCGTTCCCACTCTTTGAGCAGACGGCCGGTTTCCGGCGCCACGGCCGCCTCGGCTTTTTCGATTTCTTCCTTGAGACGGCCGACCAGCTCTTCGGTGCTGCCTTCCAGACGGTCTCCGGAGATCGCTTTGGCGGTTTCCTTCAGGTGCCATGCGCGCCGGACCGCTTCGGCCTGCTCTTCGGTTTCCCGGTGATAAGCGCGGACGGTTTCCGAGATCTCGGAAAGATACCGTGTCCGCTCCGGAGGAATGATGATCGTTTTGGAGGTGGAAACCCGGGTCTCGGGCCGGGGGAGGTTCGACTCGAAGCGGATGCCCGTTTTTTCCGCCACGGTGTCGAGCATGGCTTGATACAGGGCCGTCACCCCGTCGTCGTTGAACTTCGAGGCGATGGTTCCAAAGACCGGCATCTCTTCTGCGGGCTTGTCGAAGGCGTTTCGGTTGCGCTGGACCTGCTTTCTCACGTCCCGTACGGCGTCTTCTCCGCCGCGCTTTTCGAATTTGTTGACCACGATCAGGTCTGCAAAATCGAGCATGTCGATTTTTTCGAGCTGGGAGGCGGCCCCGAACTCGCTGGTCATTACGTACATGGAGACGTCCACGAAATCGACGATGCTCGAATCCCCCTGGCCGATGCCGGCGGTTTCGGCGATCACCAGGTCAAAGCCCGCCGCCCTGGCCACGTGAAGGGCCTCGGAAAGGACCATGGGAAGCTCCGTGCGGGATTTGCGGGTGGCCAGGGAGCGCATGTAGACCCGAGGGCTTCCGATGGCATTCATCCGGATCCGGTCGCCCAGAAGCGCTCCGCCGGTTTTGCGGCGGGAAGGATCTGTGCTGATAATGGCCACGCGGATATCTTTGAGGTCGTGAAGCAGGCGAAGGATCAACTCGTCTGTCAGGGAGGATTTTCCGGAGCCGCCGGTGCCCGTGATGCCGATCACCGGGGTCTTCCGCTTTCCGATCTTTTCGTCCAGTTCGCTTCGCAGCTTCGCCAGGTTGCCGTTTTCCTTTGCCTTGGCATGTTCCACCGCAGAGATCAGCCGGGCGATCAGCGGCTTGTTCTCCGCGGAAAGCCCGGAGAGGTCGAAGTCAAAGGAGGAAAACGTCGGAAAATCCATCTCCGCCATCATGTGGTTGATGATCCCCTGCAGCCCCCACCGGGCCCCGTCTTCCGGGGAGTAGATCTTGGCGACCCCATAGGCTTCCAGGTCTTTGATCTCGTCGGGGACGATGACCCCGCCTCCTCCGCCGAACACCTTGACATGAGGCACGCCGCGGTCTTTGAGCAGGTCCACCAGGTATTTGAAAAATTCGACGTGGCCGCCCTGATAGCTGGAGACGGCCACCCCGTTTGCGTCTTCTTCGACCGCTGCGTCCACGATTTCCTGGACTGACCGGTTGTGGCCCAGGTGGATCACTTCCGCGCCGGTGTCCTGCAAAATCCGCCGCATGATGTTGATGGCGGCATCGTGGCCGTCGAACAGGGAGGTTGCGGTGACCACACGGATCGTATGGGTGGGCTTGTACTTTTCCGAATCAGCCTTCATTCGCCCTCCTTTTCCCGGAAAGTGCCGCCGGCAATTCCGAGAATAAAATCGGTTTGGATGCGGATATAGTCTTCGATGCTGTAGTGCCGGGCCAGAAACCACCGCCGGAAGGTCCACATGTGGCCGAGCACGGAAATGTTGTGCGCCATCAGCTCCATGGTTCGATCATCGAGGCCGGGCATGTCTCCGTAGGTGATCAACCTTGCCAGGACCTCCACGAATAAACCGGTAATCCGAACCTCGTTTTCCAGGACTCGCTTCTGCCACTGGACCGGAAGAGACTGGGTCTCCTGGTAGATCAGCAGGATGTGGTCGTTCATTCTGTGGCAGACCAGGAAGTATTCCCGAATGGCTTCGGCCAAGGCCTCGCGCCCGCCCGAAGCCCTTGCCAAGGCTTCGGCCACTCCCCGCTCGACCTCGGCATGAATCGCGTCGCAGACCAGGTAGAGGATGTCCTCCTTTGAGGTCACGTATTCGTACATGGAGCCGATGGAGAGCCCGGCGGCCCGGGCGATTTGACGGGTGGTGGTCTTGTGAAATCCGTTGGCGATGAACAGTCCGACCGCAGCGTCGACAATCTGGCGGCGTCGACGTTCGACCAGGTCCGGGTTCTTGATCTGGGTGGGAACGTCCTTGGTTCTTGCAGTCTGCATGGCCATGGCGGGATGATCTCCATTTACGCGGCAGCCGGCCGATTCAGCCGGTGTCTGACGGGCGAGCCCAAAGGAGAAAGCCACCCTCTTCTTTCCGAACAAGCGCTCGGTCGCAAATTATCATGGGCCAAAACCACTGTCAAGCATGAAGAGAAAAAGCGGTCCATATATAGTCTATATTATTGGAAACAAACTAAAAATGAAATAATCCTCTGGAGGGGAGTTCCTGTCGCCGGCGCAAGAGGTCTTGGCCAGGCGGCGGCATGAGAAACCGAGCGATCGCTCGGAAATGAAGATCCGACAGCGCTTTGCCCACGTTCGTGTTCCGCCTTTTTCCTTGACAGCGCCTCGAGGGCCGTTTACAGATAAGATCAAAATTTACCGGTCGGTCGGTAAAAAACAGCGCCGATCGCGAAATGAATCTCCTTGCAGCCCCGCCAAAGCGGGATTTCCGCTTCGCTCCAACAAGCAACAGGAAATCATCAAGTTGATCACTGATTCTTTTCCTCCGGCGGTCCGTGTTGCCCTGCCGGCTGGGACGATGGCCTTTTTCATGACGCAGAGCCCCGACAAACCCAGTACCAAGGATGCCATCATCGCCACGGCCGTGGACCTGTTCCACCGCAAAGGGTATTACGCCGCCAGCATGAGCGACATCGCCCGGGGCAGCGGCATCCACAAGGCCGGCATCTATTATTATTTCTCCGGCAAGGAAGCCCTGCTCTATGGGATCATGAAGCGGACCATGGACGATCTGCTGGCGCATCTAAAGAACAGCCTGGCGGATGCCAAAGGGGTGGAGGCGTCCATGCGGGCGGCCGTGCGGGGCCACGTGGAATTTCACCTCAGGCGCCAGAAGCAAAACTTCATCGCCAACAGCGAACTTCGAGGGTTGAGCCCGGCGCATTACAAGGCTGTTGTGAAGCAGCGGGATGACTACGAGCGGATATTTCAATCCCTGATCCGCAGCGGCGTGGACGAGGGGGTTTTTGCCGCCGGGGATATCAAGATCCTGTCCTATGCCATTTTGACCCTTTGCACTGCCGGTGCCTTTTGGTTCAAGTCATCGGGCCGGCTCTCGGTGGAGCACATCGCCGCCATCTATGAAGACTTCGTCCTCAAGGGACTCAAAGACGGCACCCTGAAAGCGATCCAGCGACCCAATGAAGCCTGAAGCTGTGAGTGCTTGGCGGCGAACAAGAAACGGCAAACCACAAAACCAGCATCCAGGATCGAGCATCCAGGATCCAAAATATCCAGCATTCAGCATTCAGAATTCAGAAAGGGAGGTGGAAAATGGCAGAGGACATCTTGCTCAAAGAAGTGGATGGAAAGATTGCGGTATTGACCCTAAACCGGCCCGAGGTGATGAACTGCTTCAACTTTGCGATGCTTCACGCCCTTTCCGACGCTTTGGACGAGATCGAGCAGGATCCGCAGGTTCGGGTGGCGATCATTACCGGCGCGGGCGAAAAGGCCTTTGCCGCCGGTGCGGACCTAAAGGAACGGCGGACTTACAGCCCCGAACAGGTCAAGGAGTTCATCACCACGATCCGCAACCTGTTCACGCGGATCGAGTACCTGAAAAAGCCGGTGATCGCGGCCGTCAACGGACTGGCTCTCGGCGGGGGAACGGAAATGGCCCTGGCCTGCGACATTCGGATCGCCGCAGAGACCGCCTTCATGGGCCAGACCGAAACCCGGCTGGCGATCATCCCGGGAGCCGGGGGCACGCAGCGGCTGCCGAGGCTGGTGGGAAAGGGCCTGGCCAAGGAGCTCATCTTCACGGGCCGAAGAATCGACTCTCAAGAGGCCCTGCGAATCGGGCTGGTCAACAAGGTCGTGGCAGGGGACAAATTGCTCGACGAGGCAAAAGCCATGGCTACCATGATCTGTGAAGCCGGGCCGATCGCCCTGGAGCAGGCCAAGTACGCCATCAACTACGGAATGGAAACCGATCTTCACACCGGGCTGGCCATCGAGTCCAACGCCTACTGGATCTGCATTCCCACCGAGGACCGCCTGGAAGGGCTGGCTGCCTTCCAGGAGAAGAGAAAACCGGTCTATAAGGGAAGATGATTGGTGCATTGGTTAAATGGTTGAATGGTCAAATGGTTGAATGGGTGATTGGTCGAAGGGTTTTTCCCAATCGACGAATCAACCAATCAACCAATTAACCTGATCGGAAGATCACCACGAGGAGAGAAAAATGACGGAATACGATTACTGGAAGATTTTTCCGCGGATGCCCCGGAAGGTCACCATCGGCGACATCACGGTTCGAGACGGGTTTCAGCACCTGGAGAAGTTCATTTCCACCGAAGCGAAAATCTTTTATGCAGAGGAGATGATTCTCGCCGGATGCCGGAACCTCGAGATCACCAACCTGGGAAGCCCCTACCTGATGCCCCAGTTTTCCGACGCCGAAGAAGTTCTCGGTTACTTCAGAAGCGACCGTTTCAGGAAAAACTGCAGCCGGAAAGGGATCGATCCGGAAGAGATCTGCCTCACGGCGGTGACGATCCGGGAAAAGGCGGTCGACCGGGCCATCGATCTGAAAAGAAAGGGAATCGGTCCGGACCGGTGCCTGATGATGGTCTCCACCGAAGAAGAGCATCATTTCGCCAATTCCGGCACGACCCTTCCGGAATACTGGAAAGAAGCCGAGCGGTGCATCCAAAAATGCGCCGACGCGGGTATCAAGATGTGCGGCACGGTCAGCACCATTTGGGGAAGCCCCATTGCCGGTGCGACAGAGCTCAAGGATGCGGTGGAGTTCACCAAAAGGTGGCTGCAGATCGGGGCCTCGGACATCGAACACGCCGACCATGACGGCAGCGCCTCGGCGCCCGACGTCTATCGTTATTTTTCCATGATCCTGGACGAAATCCCGGACACCTCGCTGCACATTGCCCATTTTCATGAAACCAAGCGCGTTGCAGCCGCCTCGGCTCTGGCCGCGCTGCAGGCCGGCATCACCCATTACGAAGCCACCCTGGGCGGCATGGGCGGACAGCCCGCCAACTTCCTGGACGACCGGCCGGTGCGGGGAACCGGAGAATACTATTACGAAGACCCGCGCTACGTCGGGCTCACCTGCCTGGAGGACATGCTGGTACAGATCGACGAAATGGGCATCGAGCACGGCTATAACGTGGACAGGGTGCTGTGGCTCGGAAAACAGATGGAGAGAACCGCGGGGCATCGGCTTCGGTCAGAGGCGGTGATCAACGGCCGGACCCTGAAAGAGGGACACATGAAGTTCGCCCGTCCGGGACTCAAGAAAGTGAAACAGAAACTGGGTGAAGCCGAAGGACAGAAACTGCCTTCCGAATGGGCGGAAAAAGCCGTTTTGCCGTAACGCTTTAGATCGGCCGATTTGACTGATGCCTGTTTGTATTGATTTTTTTGGATTATAGCGGCGAAGCCGCGTTTTATAAAAGCGCGAAGCGATTTTATTTCATGCACATCCTGTTTGTCTGCACCGCAAACGTCAGCAGAAGTTTCCTGGCCGAGCAGCTCTTTCGCCACGAAGCGAAGAAAGCCGGCATTGCCGGAGTGGACGCCGCCTCCGCCGGGGTGGCCGACCTGTCGGGAAGCCCCCCGGACCCGAAAATGGTAGAACACCTGTTCAAACAGGAAATCGGCTTCGATCGGCATGCGGCCCGGCCGGTCGATTCCGCGTTGGTTCGGTGGGCGGATCGAATTTTCGTGATGGAAGAATTGCAGGCGGAAATTCTCCGCCGACAGTACCCCCAGAGCGTCGAAAAAATTGCATTGCTCGGCGGCTGCATTACTCCCGGCGATCCTCCGGTCGATATCGCCGATCCCTTCGGGCAGAGCTCCTTTCATTACCGCACCGCCATTTCCCAAATCACCCTGGCCGTGAAGAACCTCGCCGCAACGATCGCCGCAGAACAGTAATGGCGCTTTTCGCCGCTGGGATTTTTCCCTGGCTTCCCCGGCCTCTTTATGGTTCGATTCTTTTTGGACTTGTCGAAAAGGAGGCTTTGATGAAAGCGATGGCGCTCGACCAAATCTGCGACCTTTTGGAAAACCGGAGCCCGCTTCGCGCCGTCGAGATGCCGGATCCGGAGCCGGGCGATAAAGAGATCCGGATTCGAATCGCGGCCTGCGGCGTCTGCCATACCGAACTCGACGAGATCGAGGGGCGGACGCCGCCTCCCAGGTTTCCGGTGGTCCTTGGACACGAAGTGGTGGGGCGGGTCGACCGCCTCGGCCCCGGCGTCTCCTCCTGGAAAGAGGGCGATCGGGTGGGAGTGGGATGGATCCACTCGGCATGCGGGAGGTGCCGGTACTGCCGCGACGGAAACGAAAATCTGTGCGCAGAGTTTAGGGCCACGGGCCGGGATGCCAACGGCGGATACGCCGAGTACATGACGATCGCCGAAGACTACGCGGTCCGGATTCCGGACGCCTTCACCGACGCCCAGGCAGCGCCGTTGATGTGCGCCGGCGCCATCGGATTCCGATCCCTGCGGCTGGCCAAGATTGAAAACGGCAAGACCCTTGGACTCACCGGTTTCGGCGCCTCCGCCCACTTGGTGCTCAAGATGGTACGCCACCGGTTTCCGGACACCCGGGTTCATGTGTTTGCCCGAAAGGAAAAGGAAAGAGCCTTCGCCCTGGAACTTGGCGCGGTGTGGGCCGGCCGAACGGAAGATACCGCCCCCGAACCGCTGGAGGCGATCATCGACACCACCCCGGCCTGGAAGCCGGTGGTCGAAGCCCTGCGGAACCTGGCGCCGGGAGGCCGGCTGGTGGTCAACGCCATCCGCAAAGAAGACGCCGACAAAGACCAGCTGCTGCGCATCGACTATCCGGAGCACCTCTGGCTCGAAAAGGAGATCAAATCGGTGGCCAACGTTGCCCACGCCGACCTGTCCGGCTTTGTGGAGCTGGCCGCAGCGGCTTCGATCCGGCCGGAGGTGGAGGCGATTGCCCTGGAAGAGGCCAACCGGGCGCTGCTGGAGCTCAAGGCGGGAAACATCCGGGGAGCGAAGGTGCTGGTTCTGTAGACGCCAGAAGCCGAAAGCCGGATCTCAGGAAAGGGGTTTCGGCCCCCAATGCCGGATCGCGGCCGGCCGTTGGCCGGAACGGTCAGCTCAGGCGGCCGGCTCTCACCGGCAGGCTCATCAAAACGGCCCGGACTCAGGCCGCCGCCTCCTTTTCGACTACCGCATGCCGGCGAACGCGACGGCGCTGCAGGGTATAAATCCCGATCATGATGACTACTCCCACTATCGAAGTGATATGCTCGTGGAGCAGCATGCAGAGCGCCGCGATGCCGGTCAATATACGCTCTACGACCGTCGATTTGGCCTTGAAGTAGCCGATGATGGTCGACCCCAGAAAAACCACGCCCAGCACAATGGTGATGAACACGGTGATGAACTGGAAATAGTCGAAGGTGGCCGTGGGGTCAAGAATCCGCGGCATCCAGAGGATGATCGGCGAATAGACGAAGGCGAATGGCACGTATATTTTGGCCGAGGACAGGGCAAAGGCCGTAAAGCCGCTCTTGAAGGGATCACCGCCCGAGATTCCGGAGGCGGCGTAGGCTGCCAGCGCCACCGGCGGCGTCACGTCGGCCAGGACGGCGTAGAACAGGACGAACATGTGGCTGATCAAGGGGTGGATGCCCCATGCCAGCAGGGCGGGCGCGGCGATCATGGAGGCGATGATGTACTGCGCCGTGGTGGGAATGCCCATGCCCAGGATGAAACAGCTGATCGCCGTAAAGACCAGCGTAAAGAAAAGGGTCACGCCGTCCAGGGTCGTCAGCGCCATGAAGTCCATGCCGTGAATGAAGACCGCCACGCCGGAGGCCAGCTGGATGACCGCCGAAGCGAACTTCAGTCCCAGGCCCGTCAGGGTCGTGGCCCCGACGATGAAGCCGACCGTGGCACAGGCCGCGCCGATGGCCAGCGCATTTTTGGTGCCCCACTCCAGGGTGTCCAGGATGTCCCGGAAACCCATCTTGCTTTCCTTGTAGGTGATGCCCGCGGCGATGACCGCCATGTTAGTGAAAAAGGCGGCCATGGTGGGATCGACATCGGCAATGAGGAGGCCGGTCAGCAGGCCGGAGGTGCCGGCGCCGAAAAGCCATGCGCGGAGCTCGCTGCGCGGATAAAGCCAGGCCAGGGCGGCCACGGCCGCCAGGGCCCAGGGCACCATGGTCCAGAGGGCGTAGGTCAGCGGGTTGGTCCAGAACAGCACGCAGGGCATGCTCAGAAAAACGGCCCCCAGCAGCGGCACGGAGCGCTTGTGGATCTGGCCGATGGAAACCGAGTAGATGATCCCCCAGTAGGCGGCCAGGAAGGGGCTCGAACCGGAAATCAGAAGATAGACGATCACCACCAGGGGCGTCACCAGAAGCCCCCGCTCCCGGAGCACCTTCCCGGCCTGGGGCAGGGATTCCCGCGGCAGCCCCAGCAGGCCCTGCTTGAGGGCCTCGAAGTGAACCATGGTGCCCACGGCGAAAAAATGCAGAAAGGAAGGAACGATGGCGCAGGCCGCGATCTTGATGTAGGGAATGCCCAAAAACTCGGCCATGATGAAGGCGGCCGCCCCCATAATGGGCGGCATGAGCTGCCCGCCGGTGGAAGCCGCGGCTTCCACCGATCCGGCGAAGGTCGCGTTATAGCCCACCTTCTTCATCAGGGGGATCGTGAAGGCACCGGTGGTCACCGTATTGGCGATCGAACTGCCGCTGATGGAGCCCAGAAACCCCGATGAGATGACCGATACCTTGGCCGGTCCGCCGATGGTGCCGCCCGCCAGGGCCAGGGCCAGGTCGATGAACAGCTGCCCCAGGCCGGTCTTGGAAATGAAGATGCCGAAGAGGACGAAGTGAAAGACGAAGGTGGCCACCACGCCCAGGGGGATGCCGAAGATGCCTTCGGTGCCCAGGTACATGTGCTCGATGATCCGTTCGATGGAATAGCCCCGGTGGGCAAAGAAACTGAGTCCCGGAATTTCCAGGAAGTACGGCCCCAGGTAGCAGTTGATCAGGACGATGATGGCGATGACGGCCAGGGGCGCCCCGATGCTGCGCCGGGTGCCTTCGAGCACCAGCAGAATCGCCAGGGCGCCCATGATCAGGTCCACATGGTTGGGCATGCCGGCCCGGAAGACCAGCGTGTTGAATTCAATAAAAATATAGACCGACATGACCGAGGACAGCAGGGCGCCCAGGACGTCGAAATACGGTACCTGGTCCATCTCGTAGCTGAAAGACCCCGCCAGGATGCCCATCAGGGCCCGGATCCACTGGAGCACGAAGAAGACCGTGATCAGCAGACAGATGACGAAAAGAAAGAGGCTCCAGAAAATCAGGGTCTTGTTGGGGTCGCGGAAGATCGCCTCGAATTCGATCCATCCTGCCAGGGCCACGGCGCCGTAAGCCAGACCGCCCAGCATGAGGGTGAAGATGACGAAATCCGGATAGGCCAGGGCACGATGGGTCCACAGGCTACGGCGTTTGAAGTAGAATACCAGGCCGAATGAGGCCGCGGCCCAGGCGGCGGTCAGGACCGGCGTCAGGGACAGAATTTCCCGGAACATGGTGGCCGACAGCATGGCGCCCAGGCCGGCATGGATGATGTCGAAGTAGAAGTGCTTGCGCTGGGGTTTGGATTCCTTGCGCATGGAATACAGAAAAAAGACCAGCGGCAGCACGAAGGCCAGGTGAAACGCCCGATGGCGCCATTCCTGCAGCACCCCGAAACCGGCGGTGTAGATGTGGAACAGGGACAGTATCAGCGTCATGTAGAAGGTCAGCTTCAATGTGATCCCGGTGGCCTGCCGAAATCGCATCTCCGGGTCGTATCTGGATATCACGTCCAAATCTTCCTTGAGATCGGCGGGCGCAGCAATGGTCTCCTGGTTTGCCATGTTAAAAACTCCTGCGATGCCAGTATAATTTCGCCTTCAGCCAGCCCCAACGCGCCGTCGACATTGTAACGATACGCATGTGCAGCAGGGTTTTGCCGGCCAGGGATGCCAGGGCGATGTCCCGGCGTCCGTCGAGACAGAGCGTGTTTTCATAGCGGGCGTCCACCCATTGGTAGATTTCAGGCACGGGGCGATGCATGTTGCGGATGCGGAAGTGATCCCCCCGGTTTTCAAAGATCTCCCCGCCAAATGCGGCGTAGGGCAGACCCGTCCGGCTTTCGGCAAATTCGGTCGACACCACGACCATTTCGTAGGTCGGCGAGATGGTCAGATGATCCCACACCCTGCAGTTTTCGACTGAATGCAAAAACCCGAGGGAAAACTGCCAGCCGGGTTGTACCCGCTGCACCAGCACGGGTCGCGTCCGGGGCACATCCTCGATCAGCAGAACGTGCAGGGGCCATGCCCCCAGGGCAGCCGCCGCCGCCAAAAACAGGGCGGCCGTGAAGGCAATCCTGCGGCGCGCTGCGAGGAGATACAGCATCGGTTCAGGCAGGGCGCCGGGAGAGGCCCGGCGCCCTTTTCGGGGTCGTGTACAAAACGATCGTTTCCGCCCCCCTTATTTGATCAGTCCTTTTTCGCGATAGTACCGTTCCGCACCCGGGTGCAGGGGAATGGCCATACCGCTCAAGGCCGTTTCAAGGGTGACGTCCTTGCCCTTGGCATGGGCCTGGGCCATGATTTCGGCACCGGCAGGCGCCGGTTCAGGCTTGCCGTCTTTTTTGCGCAGCACGTGAAAGCCGGGTTCCCACAAGGCCTTGGTCAGGGTGTAGATCAGCTCCTCATCGACGCCGGCGTCGCAGACCCACTGGGCCATGACGGCGACCGTGTCGACCGGCTTGTCTTGGCCCGAGTATGTATTCGCCGGGATGGCGACCTTTGCGTAGAACGGGTAGGCGCCGGTGATTTTTTTGATCAGGGCGTCATCGAGGCTCAGGATCACCACCGGCGTGCTGGAGACCAATTCCATCACCGAGGAGGTGGGGATACCGGCCGTGATGAATCCGGCATCGGCCTGATTGTCCTGCATGCGCTGGGAAATGCCGGAAAAACCCAGCCAGTCCAGCGACCCGAAATCATCGAAGGTCAAGCCGGCTTGTTTGAGAATGTTTTCGGCATCTACGGCCGTTCCACTGCCGCGGTCGCCGGGGATGACGCTTTTGCCCTTGAGATCCCTGACGGTCTTGATGCCGGCTTCCTTGCGGGTAACGATTTGAATGACTTCCGGGTACAGCGAGGCGATGCCCCGGACGTTCTTGACCGGGTTGCCTTCGAACTGGTCGGTGCCGTTGTAGGCCTGGTAAGCGGTGTTGTTTTGGACGAAGGCCGATTCGATGCTGTGGGAGCGAATCAGGTTGAGGTTGGCGGTGGAGGCGTTGCCCGACTGGGCGGTGACGATCACGTCCGGAACTTTGGTGGTCAGGGCCTGGGCCAGCACGCCGCCCAGTGGGTAATAGGTACCGCCGGTGCCGCCGGTGGCGATGGCGAAGAACTGTTTGGCGGCCATGCAGCCGGGTGCCAGAACGAAGCCGGCGGCAACGATGAGCATAACGACAAGCGCGATTTTGGAACGTTGTGACATGATCTTCCTCCTTTTGGATAAGGGTGGTGGGCAGGGTAGCCGAGAATTTCCGTGTAACCAGGGGTTGAATCGGTTGTCTTTATTCCTCCTTTTGCCTGGGATGGATCCGGCACGACGCCGGTAGAAAGGATTGTCTCGACTGCTGAAAGGAATCTAATTTCTATATCACAATCTTGAAGATCGGGCCAGCGTCCGGTGACGTCGGTGACGTTCTGCCGCGGCCATTTTTTCGGCGCATCGTTCGATCGGGTGCAGGATTCCCCCCCGGGTGGATTCCGGCGCTATGGCTGTGAGTTCGCCCTGAGGCCGCCTATCCACTTTTCGCGTCCACGCTTTCGCACAGGTCCGTCCGAGGTACTTCTCCCCACCATGCTCATGTGAAGCTCCGACACAAGTTTCACGTTTGATCAAACTGGCCGGATAAAACAGAAAAATTCTTATAGAATTCCTTCCGGCAACCATTGATCCTTGAACCCTGAACCTGGAACGCCGGCCAGCGGCAGGGCTTATGTGAAATTACCCCAAAAGATCGGCCATTGAATACCCTCGGGGGAGCCCATCGTCCCGCGCCGAGCATCGCAGAAACGGGCGGATCAGCCCTTCAAGCTGTCTGAGGCCCCCGTTCTTTGGGGGCCGAGTTCTTGAAGGGCCCGCCCGTTTCGAGAAGCGCAGGAAGAAGCGGGGCGCAGGGC
>JAIPEL010000152.1 GCA_021737185.1 Desulfobacterales bacterium
CGTTTTTGTCTTCGGCCAGAATGGCGTCGAGCACGCTGTCGGAGATGGCGTCGGCCACCTTGTCCGGATGGCCTTCGGTCACCGACTCGGAGGTAAACAGATAATTTTTCTTCGTCTTGCTGTCTTTCATTTCACGATTTCCTTTCCCTGTGCTTGGATTCAGGATGACGGCCCGGCCTCTTTTCGTCCAAGAAACCAGCCCCATTTCATGTCGCCGCTGCGGCAGGCGTCGAGTTTGAGCTGCCAACGCTGCCGGCATTCTGCCAGCTCGTTTTCTGAAAACTGCTCCAGAAAACGGTTCCGGTGGGTTTTCAGATAGTCGATCTGTTTTTCGAGTTGGGCAATCAGCAGATCGCTCCGATCCTGCGTGTGCAGAGGTTCGAAACCGGCCTCGGAAATAACCCGGCCATAGGTTTCCAGGTCAACCAGTGGATACCCGGACTCCCGGACATAGTCTTCGAACGCTGGGCTTCCTTTTCCGTTTCGCCTGGCATAGTCGGTGATGATCAGGCATCCGCCGGGCCGAGTCCAGCGGTAAAATTTCCCAAAGAGCTCGTCTTTTCGGGGAACGTGAAGAAGGGTCTCGCGGCTCCATATGACGTCGAAAGTATTGGCTTCCCAGTCGAAGGCATGAATGTCTCCCTGCTGGAACGATACCGGGATGCCGGGATTTTCCGCTTTGCGAGTCTGCGCGATTTCTACGATTTCCGGCGTCAGGTCGACGCCCAGGACCCTCGCCCGGTGTTCTTCTGCCAACAGGAAAGCGGCTCCGCCGAGCCCGCTGCCCACATCCAGGACATGAAAGCCCGGCTCCCAGTCCACCTGGGATGCGAGCTTGCGGGTGATGTCCGCCCCGCCGTAGCTTAAAAAGCCGTGCCCGAACATCCATTCGTATCGCAGGATTCCCCTCGACGAATATTGCTCTTTTTTTCCCATTTGATTCTCCGTCTTTCTCAGATAATCGTTTCGATTGCGGCCAGGTTGTCCACAAGCCAGTCGGGGGCGTGGGCGGCGAGCTCCTTCCTTGCATGGGAGCCGTGGCTGATGCCGCACGTCCTGCACTTGGCCGCCCGTCCCATTTGAATGTCCAGAAAAGAATCGCCCACCATCATCGTATTGGCGGCCGGCACCCCCATTCGTTCCATGACGGTCAAGGCCATCTCCGGGTGGGGTTTGCTTTGCTTGACTTCATCGACACAGATCGTGGTCTCAAAGAAGCAACCCATTTCAGTCAACGGCAGAAAGCGGTCCAGATTGGCCCGGATCTCGTTTGTGGCCACTGCCATCCGGATGCCGCGGTTTTTCAACCGGGAAAGGACATGGCGTACACCGTGGAACGGCTTGGCGCTTTCGGAAAAAGCGCGATTGTACGCCTTGTGGTAGGCTTCCAGAAAGGTTGTTTTTTTCTGCGTGTCCTCGACGCCCAGAGACGACATGACATCTTCCATGCGATGGCAGGAAAGCTGCTTCAGGGGCGTTCCTGCCGGGATCGGAATTCCAAACTCGTCCAGGGTGCGACGCAGCGCATGGAAAATCGCCTCTTCGGTATCCATCAAGGTGCCGTCGAAATCGAATATGATCGCCTTGCAGTTCACGCAATATTCCTTTCTGCACCCGGCATTGCCCGCCCCGCCGGGAACGGGGGCATTTTCAGGACTCTTTACGGGGTCTGGCCGGTTTTGTGCTTGATTGCCGAAATATACGCCTGCATGAGGCGGTCGGTCACCGTGGCGATGCACGCAACGCCCACTCCGGCGACCAGACCGCGGCCGATGTCCGCCTTGGTCAGTGCCATGTACACCTCCTGGCCGAGATCGCGGGTGCCGATCAGGGCTGTGATCACAACCATGGACAGTGCCATCATGATTGTCTGGTTGATCCCCAGCACGATGTCCGGCAGGGCCAGGGGCAGCTGTACCTTGACCAGGAGCTGGCGCTTGCTGCAGCCGGAAATCCGGGAGGATTCCAGCACCGGTGTGGGCACCTGGGAGATGCCGTGAAGCGTGTAGCGGATCACCGGGACGACGGCGTAGGCCACGATGGCGATCAGCGCCGATACGTCGCCGACGCGAAACAAGATGACGCAGGGCATCAGGTATACGAAGGCCGGCAGGGTCTGGAGGGTGTCCAGCAGCAAGTTCAGCGCACCGGTCAGCCGGCGGTGTCCGGCGGCACAGATGCCGATGAAGATTCCTCCCAGGGAGGACAAAAGGGCGCCGATCCCGCACAGATAGACGGTGATGATCGCCTTTTCCCAATAGCCGGTGACCGTGATGAACAGGCAGAGTCCGACGGTGACCAGCAAAAGACGGACCCCCTGCAGGCGATAGGAGATGAACGCCAGAGCGGCTACGACCCCTGCCCACGGCAGTTCCACGAGAAATTTTTTCACCGGCATGAGGATATAGATCAGCAGCAAGTTTCGAAGGCCGTAGAAAAAGTCGTAGAAGTGCAGATTGATCCAGGTCATGGCGCCTTCCCAGAAAGGAGCGGTGGTCACCGACCAGGACTCGGGGTAGACATAAAAGCCGTCCCAGAGCACGCTTGCGCCGCCGGTCAGGATGATGACGGCCGCGGCTGCCGCCAGAGACTTGCGCCGGGTCCAGCCGATGCCCCTTTCCCGCATTTTGCTCTTCCGGGCGGCGGCTTGACTGAGCCGGTCGAGGATGACGGCCAGCACCACGATGGAAAGTCCGGCCTCCAGGCCGCGGCCGATTTTCAGCTGCCGCAGGGCATTGAGAACGTCGTATCCCAGGCCTCCGGCGCCGATCATGGAGGCGATAATGACCATGTTCAGCGAGAGCATGATCACCTGGTTGAGGCCGACCATGATTTCGGGCAGGGCCGACGGAAGAAAGATTTTAAAGAGCATCTGGCGCCTCGAACATCCGGACACCAGGCCCGACTCGACCACATCGGCCGGCACAGAACGCAGCCCCATCAGTGTGCAGCGAACCATCGGCGGGGCCGCGTAGATGATCGTTCCGATCATGGCCGATACCGGTCCGAAGCCGAAAAGAAAGAGAATCGGAACCAGGTAGGCGAAAATCGGCACCGTCTGCATCAGGTCGAGCACCGGCCGGATGGCCGCTTCGGCCGTCTTGGTCCGGGCCGAGATAATGCCAAGGACCATGCCGAGAAGCGCCCCCAGCGGCACGGCGATGATCACCGATGCCAGTGTCTCCATGGCGCTCTCCCACTGGCCGAACAGCACCAGGTAGAGAAGGCCGCCGGCGGTCATCGCCGCCAGGCGCCATCCCTGCAAAGAAAGCCCGAGCAGGGCCCCGATGCCGACAACGGCCGCCCAGGGAAGGTGGGGAAGGCGCCACGAGCCACCCAGGATCGAAAGGTCTATGCCCTGGTAGAGCAGGCCCTGGGCGCCCTTGAGGGGCCAGGAGATGAGCCATGAAATCGAGCGGGTCATCTCCTTGAACGTGAACAGCCCCAGATTGCACTCGTGGAGAAGCCAGGCCATCGCTGCGCTGATCCAGTCCTTGAGGGGGACAATCCACGAGTCTGGGTAGGCGTCGATCCATCCCAAATGCCTGCCGGCCAGGCCGACCCCGGCCACGATCGCCAGCACAATGGCCAGGGGGCGAAGCCGCTCAACCCCTCTTCGGGCGAGCGTCCGGCAATCGGCGGCTGCTGAAAAAAGAACGCTTTGCAGCGCACGGTCTTTGGTGGTGGTCGTCATTGTTGTTCGCCCTCGAAAAGAACACCTAACACCGTCTTGCGGCGCAGATACCCGACCACCTTGCCGTCGTCGTCCACCACGGAAAGCCGCTGGCCGTTGGCCAGTATCGCCGGGGCCACTTCTTCCACCTTCGCCTCGCAATGCACTGTGCACTCTTCCGTCAACGGTCTGCATTTGCCCGCCTGCGGCGATGCGGCCTCCATGATCGACTGGGCGGACATTACCTTGGCCCGGGGGACCTTGCTGGTGAACTCGACCACGTAATCGTCGGCAGGGGCTGTCACCAACTCCTCCGCAGTGCCGACCTGGATCACTTCCCCGTCTTTCATGATGGCGATTCTGTCCGCCAGCCGGATTGCTTCGTCGAAATCGTGGGTGATGAATACAATGGTTTTGTGAAGCATTCGCTGCAGCCGGAGAAATTCCTCCTGCATTTCACTTCGGATCAGCGGATCCAGGGCCGAAAAGGGTTCATCGAGAAACCAGATCTCGGGCTCCACCGCCAAGGAACGCGCGATTCCCACCCGCTGCTGTTCGCCTCCGGAAAGTTCATTGGGCATGTTGCATTCCCGGTCCTTGAGGCCGACAAGCTCGAGGACCTCCCTGGCCCGCTTCTCCCGGGTTTTTCTCCCGATTCCCTGAACCTCGAGGGGGAAGGCCACATTGTCGATCACGTCCCGATGGGGAAGGAGGCCGAAATGCTGGAACACCATTCCCATCTTGTGCCGTCGCAGCTCGATGAGTTCTCTTTCCGAGACCCGGGACAGGTCCCTGCCGTCTAGAATGATTTCTCCGATGGTGGGATCGACCAGACGAGACATGCACCGCACGAGGGTAGACTTTCCGGATCCGGAAAGACCCATGATGACGAAAATTTCCCCCTGGTAGATGTCGAGGGTAACCCTACGCGCAGCGCCGATGTAGTTGCGGGCGGCCAGGTCCTCCAGCGAAGGATTGTTGCCGTGTTTGGTCATGAACCGCCGGGGATGGGGGCCGAACAGCTTCCAGACGTTTCGGCAGGCCAGCTTCGGGCCGGCCTCTTCCGGGGGTATTGTTTGTTGCAGCGTCATACGTTCTCCACTGCCGGCGCCGGCCCGAAGCCGAAACGCTTCGGGCCGGTCCGGCGCCTTGCCGTTTACTGGATCCACTTCTTCCAGGTGGCAGCGTTGTCTTTCATCCACTGGGAAACCACATCCTCGATTTTCCGGTCCTCCAGATCCACCTCGGATATAAGGGCTCCCATTTCGTCGTTGGAGATGCGAAAGTTGCCGATGGCCTGATGAGCGCCGGGCCACTTTGTTTTAAGACCCGACCAGGCGACCTTCTTGATCCACCCCTCGGGCTTTCCGCAGTCGTACCTCATGTCGGGGTTGCTTCCCCATTTGGGATCGCTGTAGCAGTTGTCGGTGTACTGGGGAAATTCGACCCATTCGCCCTTGTACTTGTAGGGCACCCAGTTCGGGCTCCAGACCCAGGCGACGATCGGCTCTTTGCGTTCGTAGGCGGCCTTGATTTCGGCGCTGAGCGCCGCGGCCGTGCCGGCATGGATGACTTCGAAGTTCAGTCCCAGAGCCTCGATTCGTTCCTCGTCGTGTCCGCCCCAGGTTGCGGCGCCCCCCAGATATCGTCCCTTGGGTGCGGTTTCCGGCGTGGAAAATTTTTCCGCGCAGGCGTTGAGGGCCTTCCAGTCCGGCAAGCCCGGGCAGATTTCCTTCACATAGCTCGGATACCACCAGTCTTCCTTGGCGTGCATTCCAGTCTTGCCCATGTCCTCCGTGTCGCCGGTGGCCAGGGATTTGAGCAGGGCGTCCCGGCCGGTGGTTTCCCAGATCTCCATGGCCAGATGAAGGTCGCCGCTTTCCAGGCCGGAGAACTGGGCCAGGTAGTCCGCGATGACGTATTCGACGTTGTAGCCCATCTTTTGAAGCACGCTTCCCATGATGCGGCTCGAGATTCTCTGACTGGTCCAGTCATGGGTGGAGATCTTTATCGGGTCTTCGGATTCCGGGGACTTCGCCTGCACTCCAATTGCGGTTCCCAGAAGCAAAACCCCTGTCAGCATAAGGAAGCACAGCATTCGAATGTTTCTCATTGTTTCTCCTTTCCAAATCATTGATTGAAAGTCATGACTCCCGGCAAAACCGGGGTCATTAGCGATGAACCGTTCAATAGCGGTGGGTGTGGTTCACACCCGCCTTTTCCACTTCTTGTACTCGCCTTCATAGTAATTCCGGCGGAAGCGTTCGAAACGGCGGATGCCGTAGGTATAAAAGTCGAAGTCCAGGGAGGAGATTTTGTCCTGGATCATGCCCCACATTCCCCACCAGACATCGGCTGTCAGCTTGTGCAGCCGCATGCGGCAAAGGCGGCCCTCGGACATCTCCCCGCAATAGGTTTTCAGAAGGATTTCTTCCTGCTCGACGGTGAGGGGATGCTCGACGCAGATGTCGCCGAGGTCGAAGTATGGGTCGTTCATGCCCCCGTATTCCCAGTCGATGATCCACATTTTGCCGTTTGGATCGTGGATGAAGTTTTCCGAAAGCAGATCGTTGTGGCAGGCCGTCAGCGCCGGCTTGTCTCTTTCCATGGCCTCGGCGATGTCGTCCATCACCGAAATCATCCAGTCGAAGTCGTTGGGCAAAAAGGCGCCGGCTTCCTTGCACATCTGGATGTATCTGGGAATCATGTCAAAGACGTAGGTTTCTTCTTCGAAAACGGCGTTTGAGTGAAGCTGCCGCAGAGACGTTGCAATTTTCTCCACATAGGCATCGTTTTCGGCAACGGTCTCCGGGTGCATGACCTCCCCCTCGATGAAGGAAATCACCAGGGCGTTTTCGGGCTTGACGCTGCAGACCACCTCCGGGGAGACTCCGGCTTCTGCGGCCGCCTTGGAGCTGCTCAACTCCAGGTCCCTGTCGATCATCACCTCTGATCCGATTCCCGGAATCCTGAGGACGTATTTTTTCCCGTTGGCCTTCACGGTGTAGTTGTTGTTGGTCAATCCCCCGCTCAACTCCTCGTACCGGACGTCGTCCTTGTTCCAGATGTCAACTTTTTCCAGAATGGTTTCGATCTTCGGTTGGTCCATGAATTTCTCCTTACGCGTTGAAAAATTTGCAAAAAAAACCGAGCCCTCGGAATCCACCCGGGCTTCCTGAAGCGAAGGCTCTTTCTTTCGGCACTGGCCGGCCGCCCCGACGGTGGGGGCCGGGTCGCAGCGATCCCGAGATATGCCACCGCTGCTGGCGGATCGCCCTGCTGCTGTACCAACAGTAAATACGAGCGAAGAAAACGAGAACGGCCGGGAGCGAATCGGACGGGTCAGTAGCGGTAGTGTTCGGGCTTGAAGGGGCCGGTCTGGGGCACGCCGATGTAGTCGGCCTGCTCGGCGCTCATTTTCGTCAGCCGGGCGCCGAGCTTTTCGATATGGAGCCGGGCCACTTCCTCGTCGAGCTCCTTGGCCAGCCGGTAGACCCCGATCTGCTTGGGGTTCTGCCACAGATCGATCTGGGCCAGCGTCTGGTTGGTAAACGAATTGGACATGACAAAACTCGGATGGCCGGTGGCGCATCCCAGGTTGACCAGCCTTCCCTCGGCCAGCATGTAGATGCAGTGACCGTCGGCGAACACGTATTTGTCCACCTGGGGCTTGATGTTGATCTTTTCCACGCCGGGCATCTCGTTTAAGGCGTCGACCTGGATTTCGTTGTCGAAGTGGCCGATATTGCAGACGATCGCCTCGTCTTTCATGCCGGCCATGTGCTCGGCGGTGATCACGTCCCGGTTTCCGGTGGCGGTTACATAGATGTCGGCCTCGGGCAGCGCGTCTTCCACGGTCTTGACCGGATAGCCGGCCATGTAGGCCTGCAGGGCGCAGATCGGATCGATTTCGGTCACCCAGACCCGTGCCTTGAGGCCGGCCAGCGCCTCGGCACAGCCCTTGCCCACATCGCCGTAGCCGCAGACCAGCGCGGTTTTGCCGGCGATCATCACGTCGGTGGCCCGCTTGATGCCGTCCACCAGCGACTCGCGGCACCC
Source organism: Desulfobacterales bacterium (assembly GCA_021737185.1). GTDB lineage: Bacteria > Desulfobacterota > Desulfobacteria > Desulfobacterales > CAFBRK01 > JAIPEL01. Next base: position 7,733 of record JAIPEL010000152.1, read on the forward strand.
GTAGATGTTGTCGAACTTGGATTTGGTCACCGAATCGTTGACGTTGATGGCCGGCGCCAAAAGCTCGCCCCGCTCCTGCATCTGGTAGAGCCGGTGCACCCCGGTGGTGGTCTCTTCGGAAACCCCTTTCCAGTCTTCAACCACCGAGCGCCAGAACTTCGGGTTCTGTTCCCGGGTTTCTTTGAGCACGGCGTTGATGATCTTCAGCTCCTTGTTGTCGGTGGGCTCGTCCAGCAGGGCCGGGTTTTCCTCGGCCTGAAAGCCCCGGTGGATCATCAGGGTCGCATCGCCGCCGTCGTCCACCACCAGGTTCGGCCCCTTGCCGTCGGGCCACGTCAGGGCCTGCTTGGTGCACCACCAGTATTCTTCCAGGGTCTCGCCCTTCCAGGCGAACACCGGGATGCCGCGGTCGGCGATGGCCGCCGCCGCCTGGTCCTGGGTGGAAAAAATGTTGCAAGACGCCCATCTGACGTCGGCGCCCAACTCGACCAGCGTTTCGATCAGCACGGCGGTCTGGATGGTCATATGCAGGCTGCCGGTGATCCGCGCCCCCTTCAGCGGCTTTTGCGGACCGTATTTTTCCCGGGTTCTCATGAGGCCGGGCATCTCCTTTTCGGCGATCTCGATCTCCCGGCGGCCGTATTCGGCCAATTCGATATCCTTGATTTTGTA
>JAIPEL010000153.1 GCA_021737185.1 Desulfobacterales bacterium
CGCTCCGTTTTTTCCTTGCAGTACAGGTTTTCGGCATATAGGATAGCTTTCCGCAGTCAGCCTCGGCCGCTGTACCGGCCAATCCGGCCGCAGAAGCAAGCTGCTGCCGAAGCACTCGCCCATACCCCTGGATCGACACAACCCTGGAGGCAAGAATGGCGGAGTCCAGCAAAAAGATCATCATCGGATGCGATCACGCCGCCTTCGAGATGAAGGAAAAGATCAAAACCTTTCTCATTTCGCTTGGGATCGAGGTCGAAGACGCCGGCACCGACGGAGAAAAATCCGTGGACTACCCGATATACGGCGCCAAAGTCGCCTCGGCGGTCTCCCAGGGACTCGTTCGCCGGGGGATTCTGCTCTGCGGGACGGGCCTGGGCATGTCCATGGTGGCCAACCGTTTCCCCGGGGTCCGCGCCGCCTTGTGCGGCGGTCTCTTTGCCGCGAGCATGAGCCGGCGGCACAACGACGCCAACATCCTTGTCATCGGGGCACGGGTCACCGGTGATGTGCTGGCCCTGGAAATCGTCAAGACATGGCTTGAAACCCCCTTTGAGGGAGACCGCCATCAACGCCGGCTGGAGCTGTTCAACCGACTCGAGGACATGGCCGGTGGCCAGTAGATCGATTCTGAAAACCGACCCGGAAACCGCCCGGGCCATCGACAACGAGTGGACCCGACAGCAGGGGACCCTCGAACTGATCGCCTCGGAAAACATCGCCAGCGAAGCAGTCATGGCCGCCCAGGGCAGCGTCATGACAAACAAATATGCAGAAGGGCTCCCGGACCGCCGCTATTACGGGGGCTGCGAGCATGTCGACCGCGTTGAAAAGCTGGCCATCGAACGATCGCAGAAGCTGTTTCATGCCGAGTACGCCAATGTCCAGCCCCATTCCGGCTCCCAGGCCAACATGGCCGCCTACTTCGCCCTCCTGAAGCCGGGAGATACCGTTCTGGCAATGAGCCTTTCCCACGGCGGCCACCTGACCCACGGCAGCCCTGTCAGCTTTTCCGGAAGACTATTCCGGTTCGTCCACTATGGCGTGGATGAAAACTCCGGCCGGATCGACATCGATCTTGTGGCGGAGCTGGCCCGGACCCATCGGCCCAAGCTCATCGTCGCCGGCGCCTCGGCCTATCCCCGGATCATCGAATTCGACCGGTTCGCCGATATTGCGCAGGATGTCGGGGCCGAGTTCATGGTCGACATGGCCCATATTGCCGGGCTGGTCGCCGCCGGGCTTCATCCTTCCCCTGTCCCTGTGGCCGGCGTGATCACCTCGACCACCCATAAAACCCTGCGAGGCCCCCGGGGCGGACTCGTTCTGGCAAAAAGCGAGTACGGCGACAGGCTGGACAAGCAGATTTTTCCGGGCATTCAGGGCGGTCCCCTGATGCACGTGATCGCCGCAAAGGCGGTGGCCTTTCTCGAAGCTCTCCAACCCGAGTTTACGGTGTATCAAGAAAATACGATCCGAAATGCAAAGGCCCTTGCCGAAGGTCTTTTATCGGCCGGCGTCGAACTGGTTTCGGGCGGCACCGACAACCACATGCTTCTGCTCGATCTTCGCAGCCAGAATATCACCGGCAAAGAGGCCGAAAAGATGCTCGGAGAAGCCGGCATCACTGTCAACAAGAACGCTGTTCCCGGAGATCCCCTGGGTCCGACGGTGACCAGCGGCATCCGCATCGGTTCGCCGGCGGTCACCACGCGGGGAATGAAAGAAGGCGAGATGAAGGCGATCGCGGCACTGATCGCCGACGTGATTCAACACGGACGGCAAACCCCGGATGTCATTCTCCGCACCAAACGGCAGGTCAAGGAGATCTGCGATCGATATCCCCTGCCTGTTTCCGAAGACGAAAGGTAGCCCATGGCGATGACGGCGCAGCGGCCTTCATGGGAATCGTATTTCATGGACATCACCAAGCTGGTGGCCAAACGGTCCACCTGTCTGCGCCGCGCGGTGGGAGCCGTCATCGTCAAGGACAAGCGGATTCTGAGCACCGGATACAACGGCGCCCCTTCCGGGCTCCGCCACTGCCTGGAAGTCGGATGCCTCCGGGAGCAGATGAAGGTCGCCTCCGGGGAACGGCACGAGCTTTGCCGCGGAATTCACGCCGAGCAAAACGCTATCATTCAAGCGGCCTTCCACGGGGTATCCATACGGGGTGCCACCCTTTTCTGCACCAATCTTCCCTGCAGCATCTGCGCCAAGATGCTGATCAACGCCGGAATCGTGCAGATCATTTATCTCGATGGGTATGCCGACCCCATTTCCAAGGAACTTTTGACAGAGGCCGGCGTTTCGATGATCCGTTTTGCAGCCGACATCCAGGAGGTCAATCGATGAAATGCCCCTTTTGCGCTGAAATCGACAACAAGGTCATCGATTCGCGGCTGAGCAAGGACGCCAGCGTCATTCGCCGGCGTCGGGAGTGCCTTGCCTGCAGCCGACGCTTCACCACCTATGAGCACATCGAAGAGATCCCGATCATGATCGTCAAAAAAGACGACCGGCGGGAGGTGTTCAACCGGGAAAAGCTCCGCGCCGGCGTTCAGATCGCTTGCCGCAAGCGCGGCATCAGCATTCATGTCATCGACGAGTTCATCGACGAACTCGAGCGGGATCTGCGGGAAGCCGGAGAAAAGGAGGTTCCCGCCAAGCATATCGGCGAACGGGTCATGGCCAAGCTCCACGAGATAGACGACGTGGCCTATGTCCGGTTTGCCTCTGTTTACCGGGAATTCAAGGATGTCAACGACTTCGTATCCGAACTGAAAAGCCTTTTGAGCGGTCGGTAGCCCCCCTTTCCCCGGCGGTGTTCGCTTGCCACGGCCAGTCCGACCCACTCTCCCTTTTCCGGAAATATGAAAACTGCGGATATCGAATTCATGAAAATGGCCCTGGCGCTGGCGGAAAAGGGCCGGGGGTGGACCTCTCCCAACCCGATGGTCGGCGCCGTGGTGGTGCAGCAAAACACGGTAGTGGGCCGCGGATTTCACGAGGCGGCCGGACGCCCCCACGCCGAGGTCAACGCCGTCGAGGACGCCGGAGCGCATGCGCGGGGCGCCACCTTGTACGTAACCCTGGAACCCTGCAACCATTTTGGAAGGACCCCGCCCTGCACGGAAAAAATTCTTGCCGCCGGGATCTCTCGCGTGGTCGTGGCCATGGAAGACCCGAACCGCTCGGTGGCCGGGGGGGGAAATGACCGGCTGGCCCGGGAGGGAGTTCGGGTCGACGTCGGGATCTGCCGCGATGACGCCCTTCGCCAAAACGAGGCGTTCGTCAAGCACGTCACCTGCGGGCGCCCGTTTACGGTGGTCAAATGCGCCGCCACCTTAGACGGCCGAATCGCCACCCGGACCGGCGATTCGAAATGGATCACCGGCGAGGCTTCCCGGAACCATGTGCACCGGCTTCGGCATGCGGCAGACGGCATCATGGTGGGAATCGGGACCGTCACGGCGGACGATCCGAGCCTGACCGCCCGACCCGCCGACAGTCCGGCAAAGGACCCGGAGCGGTTCATCCTCGACACCCGGCTGTCTATTTCGACTTCGGCAAGAGTTTTGCGCCTTGACTCGATAGCGGGAACCCATATTATATGTGGGGATTCGGCACCCCGGGGGCAGCGGCAAAAATTGGAAGCCGCCGGCGCAAAGATTCTCGAAGCCCCCGAATCGGAACAGGGAATCGCCCTGGACCCGGTGATGGATATGCTGGGGGAAATGGGCATACAGAGCCTGATCATCGAAGGCGGCGGACGGGTCATCGGATCGGCTTTCCGGGAGCGGATCGTCGATCGTGTCTGCTTTTTTTACGGCCCGAAGATCCTCGGCGGAGACGACGGAAAACCGATTTGCGGCGGAACGGGGCCTGCTCGCCTGGCCGATGCGGTTTCGATCCGCAACATCCGGGTGCATCGGTTCGAAGACGACGTCATGGTAGAAGGAGACGTGGATAAGAATAATTTCGAAATTCGAATATCGAAATGCGAAACAAATTCAAATGACCCAAATTCTAAATTCTAAACAACAGCCAACCATAGTTTCTGTTTTTGTCATTTGAACATTCGGATTTCGTGCTTGTTTCGGATTTCGATATTCGGATTTCGGATTTATCAACTATGTTCTGCGGGACAATAAAAACGCCCCGGGGCTTGTCCTGATTGGAAAAAATAGAGGCGCTGCCTATGTTTACCGGCATCATCGAGGGGCTGGGAACGATCCGGGAGATCCGCTCCTCGGCGAGGGAAACCCGCCTTGCTGTGGAAGCCGATTTTGCCATGGAAGGCACCCGCATCGGCGACAGCGTCTCGGCCAACGGGGCCTGCCTGACCGTTGTCCGGCTGGAGAACCGGCGGTTTACGGCGGACGTCTCTCCGGAGACCCTGGCGCGGACCACTTTTAAAAAGGCGCGGGTGGGCGAACGGGTCAATCTGGAGCGGGCTATGCGGTTCTCGGACCGACTCGACGGCCATCTCGTGGCCGGCCATGTGGACGGCACCGGGCAGATCGCAGGCCGGCGGCAGCAGGCCAATACGTGGATCGTCGATGTGACGGCGGCGCCCGCCCTGCTCCGGTACATGATCGAAAAAGGATCGGTGGCGGTGGACGGCATCAGCCTGACCATCAACCGATTGGAGGCGGACCGCTTTCAGGTGAGCGTCATTCCTCATACCGCAAAGCTGACCACCATCGGCTTCAAAATGGTGGGAGACGAGGTGCACATCGAAACCGACCTGATCGGTAAATACGTCGAGCGCTTCGTAACGGGAGGCAAAGCAGGAATCCGGGAGATGAACAAAGCGGACATTAGCATGGACCTGCTGGCCCGAAGTGGTTTTATCAAATAAAATCGCGCAGCGATTTTATGAAAGGAGTGCAAATTCTGTCATGCCGCTGTTAAATGTAGAAGAAGCCATTCAACAAATCCGGGAAGGTCGAATGATCATCCTGGTCGACGACGAGGACCGGGAAAATGAAGGCGACCTGATGATCGCCGCAGAAAAGGTGACCCCGGAGACGATCAACTTCATGGCCAAATACGGGCGCGGGCTCATCTGCCTGGCCCTGACCGGTGAAAAGTGCGACGCCCTCGATCTGCCAATGATGGTGGACAACAACCAGTCCTCTTTTGGCACCGGATTTACCGTCTCCATCGAAGCTCGGTGTGGAGTGACCACCGGCATTTCAGCCCACGACCGGGCCACGACCATTCACGCGGCCATCGCCGACGATGCCGACCCCCGGGACCTGGTGCGTCCGGGACACATCTTTCCGCTGCGGGCCAAGGAAGGAGGCGTCATCGTCCGGGCCGGACAAACGGAAGGGTCGGTGGACCTGGCCCGGCTGGCCGGCCTCAAGCCGGCCGGGGTCATCTGCGAAGTCATGGACGAAGACGGGACCATGGCCCGGATGCCGGCGCTGGAGAAGTTCAGCGAAGAGCACGGCATCGGCATCTGCACCATCGCCGATCTCATCGAATACCGGATGCGGACCGAATCGTTCGTCCACCGGGCCGCCGAGTCGGTGATTCCAACGGCCATTGCCGGCGAATTTGCCATCATCGTCTATGAAAACGAGCTGGACAACTTTCAGCACATCGCCCTGGTCAAAGGAGAAATCGATCCGGCAGAACCGGTGCTGGTCAGGGTCCACTCCGAATGCCTCACCGGAGACCTGTTCGGATCGATGCGCTGCGACTGCGGCCCCCAGCTCCACAAGGCCATGCAGAAAATCGAGGAAGAGGGCCGGGGGGTGCTCCTTTACATCCGCCAGGAGGGCAGAGGAATCGGCCTGGTCAACAAGATCAAAGCCTATGCGCTCCAGGACGAGGGGCTGGACACCGTCCAGGCCAACGTGGAGCTCGGCTTCCAGCCGGACATGAGAAACTACGGCATCGGGGCCCAGATTCTGGTCGATCTGGGGGTCCGGAAAATGCGGCTCATGACCAACAATCCGAAAAAGATGGTCGGTCTCGAAGGATACGGTCTAAGCATCGAGGAGCAGATTCCCATCGAAATTCCGGCAAACGAACACAACCGCTGCTATCTGGAATGCAAGAAGCTGAAAATGGGGCACCTGCTCAACATCGACGCCATCCCATAGGGCGGTTAAATGGTTGATTGGTTGATTCGTCGATTGGGGCAGGCGGAATCGAACCTGCACCTCCTGCCCATGATGAACGAAACGGCCGAACACGAAACCATTTGACCAATCAACCATTTGACCAATCAACCAAAACGGAGGGAAAATGCCGAAAATACTGGAAGCCAACTTACTGGCCGAGGGAAAGACCTTCGGCATCGTCGTGAGCCGGTTCAACGATTTCATCACCGAAAAACTGGTTTCCGGCGCCCTCGACGCCCTGATCCGCTCCGGGGCGTCGGATGACGACATCGAGATCGCCCGGGTGCCGGGCGCTTTCGAGATTCCGCTTTTGGCAAAGAAAATGGCCGCCTCCGGCCGCTACGATGCGGTGATCTGCCTCGGTGCGGTGATCCGGGGATCGACCCCGCATTTTGACTATGTCAGCGCCGAAGTCTCCAAGGGTATTGCCGCTGCCTCCATGGAGACGGGCAAACCGGTCATTTTCGGGGTAGTCACCACCGACACCATTGAGCAGGCCATCGAACGGGCGGGAACCAAGGCGGGCAACAAGGGCTTTTCCGCCGCCATGGCGGCGGTGGAGATGGCCAACCTGATGCAGCAGATGGATCGGTCATAGCCCATGGGCCACCGACGACGTTCGCGGGAGCTCGCCATGCAGGCGCTCTTTTACATGGACACCCAGGAGACCACGGATCCGGAGGCGCTGGAGCGGTTCTGCCAGTCCTTTCAGCCGTCGCAGAAGGCGTTTGCCTTTTTCTCGGAGCTGGTCAACGGGGTCCTCAAAGACCGTCGACGGATCGACCGGGTGATCGAGCGTTTTTCGAGCAACTGGAAAATGAGCCGAATGTCGTGCGTCGACAGAAACATCCTGCGAATCGCGGTGTACGAGCTGCTGAACCGGTCCGACATTCCGGCAAAGGTTTCCATCAACGAGGCCATCGACATCGGCAAAAAGTACGGCGCCGAAGAATCCGGGGCGTTTATCAACGGCATCCTCGACAGCATCCGACTCGCCTTCGAAAAAAACCTCATCGAGCCCAAAGAGGCCGGGCCGGCCGGACAGGACCTTCACCCATGAAGACTGAAACTGCACCGGCAGCGCATGACCATTTGACCCGCAGATGCCCTCGGCTGGGCGGGATTGTCGATTTCTGCTATTGCAGGACCCTGGGCGAGGACGGCCTTCCGTGCTTCAAGGTGCTCGATTGCTGGTGGGAGACCTTTGACGTGGTCGGCTTCTTCCGCCGGAACCTGAGCGAATCCGATTTTCAGCGGATCGCCGCGGCCCGTCCCAAACCGAAGATCACCAGCATTCTGGAAATCGTCGAAGAAGCCAAGCGAAGGCTGGAAGAATAGTTGATTGGTTAATTGGTTAAATGGTCGATTCGGGTTTTTTGAAACCATTTAGCCCTTCAACCATTTGACCACTCAACCAATAGACCAATTAACCAGTCCACCAATCAACCCATCGAGAAATAGAAAAAGAGGAAACCAAAAATGATCATTAAATCCTTGGCCGTGGGCCCCATCATGGCCAACTGTTACATCGTCGGATGTGAAAAAACCATGAACGCCGCCGTTATCGATCCGGGAGACGAGGTTGACCGGATCCTGCTCACCCTTGCCGACGCCGGGCTGAAGGTGACGGCGATTTTGAATACCCACGGACATTTTGACCATGTCAGCGGCAACAGCCGCCTTAAATCGGCCACCGGCGCCCCGCTCATGATTCATCGGATAGATGCGCCGATGCTCAAAAGCCTGTCTCAAAGCGCTGCTGCCTGGGGGCTTTCCGCCGAGGACTCCCCGGAACCGGACCGATTCCTGGAAGACGGAGACAAGGTCTCCGTCGGCGAGATCACGTTCACGGTCCTGCACACCCCGGGCCACACGCCTGGAGGGATCGCCTTTCACGCCGACGGCGCCGTCTTCGTGGGCGACACCCTCTTTGCCGGCTCCATCGGCCGCACCGACTTTCCCGGCGGCGACTACAATCAGATCATCGCCTCGATCCGGGAAAAGCTCTTTTCCCTGGGAGACAATGTGGTCGCCTACACCGGCCACGGTCCGGAGACCACCATCGGCCGGGAGAAGCGAACCAATCCCTTCGCCCGGCTTCAGTGACCACATCGATGCCGGGGGGAACGCCGCAGGCGACTTATGTGAAACTTCGGTCGAAGTCGGGGTTTTTGTAGGGCACGACCTCCGTGTCGTGCCTTCATGAACGGCACGGAGGC
>JAIPEL010000154.1 GCA_021737185.1 Desulfobacterales bacterium
TTGTGTCGAAGCCCCTGCCGGTGGAGGGACGCGCGCAGTCTAGTCCGTGCTGCCGGTAACGACCAAATGCCGGCCACGACGGAGCGTGGCCCTCCAACCCCCAAAACCCAAAACGGGGACAGGTCGGTTTTTGCCGCCGACTTCGGCCGAAGTTTCACATGAGAGAGCTTGATATGCACTGGCGCTGCGCGAACACAAGGTCATGGATCGGCTGTTTGACAAACCCTAAGCGTCAACCCCTGCTATCGGAGCGTTATTTTGACAAGCGCTCCAAGGCCTGCGAGCCGGCTGGCAGCAGGATACCGATCGGGAGGAAGCGATGACAGAAGAAAGCCGTACGGAATACTGGACCCGAAGGGAGTTCATCGCCGCCGGCGCCTTGGCAGCGGCCGGCGTCGTGGTCGGCTGCGCCGCAAACCCGGTGACCGGTCAGAGCCAGTTGATGCTCATGTCAAGGGAGCAGGAAATCGCGCTGGACCGGCAGCACTCCCCCCAGCAGTTTTCCGCCGACTATGGTACCGTCCAGGACCGGGCGCTCAATGCCTACATCGACGAAACCGGAAAGCGGATCGCCGGGCAGACCCACCGCCCGGACATGCCCTATTCGTTCCGGGTGGTCAACGCCACCTACGTCAATGCCTATGCCTTTCCCGGCGGCAGCATAGCCGCCACCCGGGGCATCCTGCTCAAGCTCGACAACGAGGCCGAACTGGCCTCCCTGCTCGGCCACGAACTGGGCCATGTCAATGCGCGCCACACCGCCCAGCAGATGTCCAAGGGGACCCTCGCCCAGATCCTGGTGGGCGGCCTTGCCGCCTATGCGGGAAGCCAGGGCCAGATTTACGGCACCCTGGCATCGAGCCTGGGAATGGTCGGCGCCGGGGCGCTGCTGGCTTCCTACAGCCGGGATAACGAGCGCGAGGCCGACGACCTGGGGATGCGCTACATGGTGCGCTCCGGCTACAGCCCTGACGGATTCGTCGGCCTCATGGAAATGCTCGACGCCATGAACCGGCACAATGCATCGGCATTCGATTTGATGTTCGCCACCCACCCCATGAGCCGGGAGCGATACGACACCGCCGTCGCCCAGGCGGCCGCCTACGCGGAGGCGAAAAAAAACCCCCTGTACCGGGAGCGGTACATGGACCGCACCTCCCGGCTTCGGGCCAAGGCCGGCGCCATTGAAAACATGCAGAAGGCCGAGACCGCCATGGCGAAGAAAAATTACAGCGAAGCCGAAACCCTGCTAAAGAGCGCCCTGAAAGAGGCCCCGGACGACTATGCCGGGCTGGTGATGATGTCGAAAGTCCAGCTCGCCCTCAAAAACCCGGAGGCGGCGGACCGGTACGCGGAAAAGGCCAAGGCAGTCTACCCGGACGAGGCCCAGGGCCATTACCTGAGCGGTTTTGCCTCCCTGCAGAAAAAAGACTACGATGCGGCCCGGGCTGATTTCGCCCGGTACGAGAAGCTGCTGCCCGGCAATCCGAACGCCGTCTTTTACCAGGGGCTTTCCTTGGAGGGGATGGGCCGAAGAAAGGACGCCGCCAGCACCTACTACCGCTTCCTGCAGATGACCCGGGAAGGCGACCAGGCCCAATACGCCTACAGCCGGCTGGTGGAGTGGGGGGTGGTGAAGTGAGGTTGATTGGATAATTGGTTGATTGGTTAAATGGTTGAATGGTCAAGTAGGTAAGGGCGGTTGATTCGTCAAATAGTTGAATGGTCGAATGGGTAAAACCTTTGTCTGATGGCTTTTTGCAGTTTTTTCGAATCAACCCATCAACGAATCGACCAATCAACCTCTTTTCCCGCCTTCGGCGAGCTGCCCGATCAGCTCCCTCAAGTGGCGGGAAAAATCGGGGGGGACCTGCTCCTGCTTCAGGTTCCGGCAGACATCCACGGTTCTTTTCAACGTCTTCATGCAGACCTTGCACGGTTCGCAGCGGTCGATATGGGCTTCGATTTCGCTGCAGGTCTCCTCGTCCAGCTCCCGGTCCAGGTACTCCGAAAGCCGTTCGAACAGCTCGCGGCATTTCTCATGATGGTGATTCGATTCGGTCATGGTCGAAATAGTCTTTCAGCCGGTCTCTGAGGTAAAGCCGGGCCCGGTGAAGCCGGACCTTCACGTTGGATTCGGTCAGATCCAGGATCTGTGCCGCCTCTGCCGTGGAAAATCCCTCGATGTCCCTGAGCATGAGAATCATACGGTACTTGTCCGGAAGCGAGTCGATGCCGGCCTTCACGATGCTGGACAGCTCTTCGTCCAGCAGCCGGTCCAGCGGGACATTGGCCCAGTCCGGAATCTCCCTGGGAGCCCCTTCTCCTTCGCCGGGCATGAACTCATCCAAGGAGAGCTCCTTTTCCGGCGCGAATTTCGATTTTCTCCGCCGCTTGATGCAGGCGCTGGCGGCAATCCGGTAGATCCAGTTCTTGAGCTTGGTTTCGTACCGGAAGCCTCCCAGGTACTTGAAGACGTTTAAAAACGTCTCCTGAACCATGTCCTCCGCATCCTGGACATCGTTGCACATACGGAGGCTGAAATTGTAGATTTTCTGCTCGTAGCGGTTGATCAGCTCCTCGAACCGGTCGGCTCTTCCGGCGTTAATCGCCTGGACCAGTTCGTAGTCCTCGTCTTTCTTGATCTCCGGCTTCCAGTTTTGCGGCATGGCTCTCTTTTTTTCTTGTCACCTGACAAGCGTCCCGCACTCAGGTGGACACGCCCAGCCTTGGCAAGATGACGGCTTGCAGCAGAATCCAGATTCCGATAAACAGTAAAAAGGCAATGATTTCGTTCATAAAATTTCTCCGGTTCTATACTGGGATTCGGGTTCGTTGTCCACATTTTTTCGTGCGCCCGCGCGGCGGCCGGCGGCAAAAAAGGCTGCCCCCCGACGGCGGGAGACAGTCGAGAATCGTATCCTGCCGGGTTTTCGGGGATGTTACAGGTTATTGAGCCCGCAGTCGACTTTTTGTTACATTTTTGTGCCCGAATTGACCAAGCAAAGCCCGTGCCGTTTTGAACTGACAAGCAATAGTACGAAATCATTAGACAAATTCTTTGAACATTGACGGAGGCGAGAACGGCGTGTTAGAAGCATTTAAACACTTGTTGAAGCCTGTTTAAACAATTCCAATGCTGGGAGGCGATGAAGCTTTGAGGCTGGGAAGCTTTGAGGCTGGAAAGCTGGGAGGCAAAAGGGCTCAAAGCAAATCCGGATGTCGGATGTCAGATGTCAGAAAAGGACGGAAAACTGAGGACAGAGGACAGAAAACGGCAAAAAAACCTCCGATGAGTTTTTCGGGCAGTTGCTGTCATCTGTCGTCTGTCCTCTGGTTGTCTTCTGACATCTGGTTCTTGAACCTTAAACCTCAGAACCCTGAACCCTGAACCCAGAACCCTGAACCCCGAACCCTGAACCCAGAACCCGGAACCCGGAACCCTGAACCCCTGAACCCGAAACCCCGGAACCTCCTCCGTGAAGGAACAGGAAATCAACCGGCAGTGGAAGCGGATCGTCAACACCATGAACGAAGGGCTCATGGTCATCGGACCCGACGGGACCATTGTCATGGTCAATAATGCCTTCGAACGGATGACCGGCTATCGGGCCGATGAGATCATCGGGCGGCCCTGCACGCTTCTTGGCTGCGACGCCTGCGAGGGGACACTCCGCCAGGGCGGGCACTTCTGGTGCACCTTGTTCGAAAATCGGGGGGACATCAACTGCCGGTGCGGCATCCGGAAAAAGAACGGGGGCGTGCTGCCTGTACTGAAGAAGGCGGCCCTTTTAGAAGATGAGGCCGGCCGGCCCGCCGGGGCCGTGGAAACCTTTACCGACTTGTCCGAGCTCGACGCCCTGGACCGCAAAGTGAACCAGCTTTCGCGGCAGCTGGACGAAGAGGCGGGCTTTAAGGGGATGATCGGCGAATCGGCCCCGATGCAGCGGGTCTTTGACATCGTCCAAAAGGCGGCCCGGAGCGATGCGCCGGTCATCATCTACGGAGAAAGCGGCACCGGCAAGGAACTGGCGGCCCGGGCCGTTCATAAATTGAGCCCCAGAAAAAACCGCCCCTTTGTCATGCTCAACTGCGCCGCGCTCAACGAATCGCTGCTGGAAAGCGAGCTTTTCGGCCATATCAAAGGGGCCTTTACCGGCGCCTACCGCCACCGCCTGGGGCGGTTCGAGGCGGCCCACGGCGGAGACATCTTCCTGGACGAGATCGGCGACGTGCCGCTGTCCATCCAGGTCAAACTCCTGCGGGTGCTGGAAACCAAGGCGTTTGAACGGGTAGGGGAGCAGGAGCCGTTGCCGGTGAACGTTCGAATCATCACGGCCACCAACAAGAACCTGGAAGAAATGATCCGCCGGCAGCAGTTTCGGGAGGATTTCTTTTTTCGCATCAATGTCATACCGATCCATCTGCCGCCGCTCCGGGAGCGAAAAGACGATATCCCCCTGCTGGTGTCCGTCTTCCTGGAGCGCCTAAAGAAAAGGACCGGCAAGTCGATCGGAGGCCTGGCGGCGGATGTGATGAGCCTTTTTGTGGAATACGACTGGCCCGGAAACGTCCGGGAGCTCAAAAGCGCAATGGAATATGCCTTCGTGCTGACCGAGGAGGGCACCATCCAATCGGAGCACTTGCCCCGTCAGATTCGGGGCAAGCTTCAACCGGTCTCCGGGACCTCCGCTTCTGCCGGGGGAGACGCCCAGGAAAAGCAGGCCCTGATCGATGCGCTGGCGGCCACCGGCGGAAACCAGACCCAGGCGGCAAAGCTTCTGGGGATCAACCGGGTCACGGTCTGGAACCGAATGCGCAAGTACGGGATCGATTTGAAGAAAATCATCGCCTAACCTTGATGAAATCGTAAAAAGTACCCGAAACCTTCGTCGGGCTTTATTCAGTTTTCATAAGTGTTAGAAAACACTGGATTCCCGCCTGCGCGGGAATGACGAAAAAGGAATATTCGGCCTTTTTACGAGACCATCAATCTTGAGCCCTGCCGCTGACCGCCGAAACGGTCGGTTTGATCAAAAATAAAACTTTGCCTCGAAGCCTCTGCCTCTGTAGGGAACGGCCTCCGCGTGCCGTGGCGAAGTTGCGGAGCAACGAAGACTGGTGCCGTTCCGAAAGGCACGCCACAGAGGGCGTGCCCTACAAACAACCCGGCATTGGACAAAGTTTCACATAATAGTCGAAAGGAGTTCCATGGCCGATTTAGCAGCAGAGCCGCAGATTCAAAAAATCGAAAAACGGGTATTGCAGCTGGTGCTGCTGGCCGTCGTGGTGATTCTGTACCTGACGCTTTCCCTGATCTATCCCCAGGTATTCAAGGCCCTGGACGACGGCGGGCTCGACGTCTTCTCCGCAGACCACTTCAAGTTTTTCATATTCCTGGCCACCTTGATTCTTCTTTTTTGCGCCTACATGATCGTTCACCATCGGAGACTGGCCCGATTGACGCGGGACCTGGTCGAACAAAAGGAGTCCGGACTCCGGCTGAGCCAGGACCTGAAAACCCTCAGCGCCCTGTTCGACGTCAGCTACCGCATCAATTCCCAGGACCGGCTGTTCGACATTTTGAACACCGTGACCCGGGAGATGCTCGCCTGTTTTCATGCGGACCACTCGTCGATCATGATGCTCGACAAGCGGAGCCAGACCCTGAAAACCATGGTTTCCACCGGGGAAAAGGCCGAACTGGCAAAGGATGCCCTGGTGCCGATCGGGCACAGCATCGCCGGGCAGGTGGTCAAGAGCGGCGAACCCCTCCTGCTGCAGGGGAAAGTGAACCCGGCCGATTTTCCCGGCCTGCAGGTCAAGCAAAAGAAGATCAGTTCGGCGCTCTGCGTGCCGCTGAAAATCGGCAGCCGGTGTATCGGGGTTCTGAACGTGAACCTGCTCGATTCCAGCCGGTTTTTTTCCGAATCCGATCTGCGGCTGATCTCCATTTTTGCCAACAACGCGGCGGTGGCCATCAACAACGCACTGTTGATGAGAGAAAAGGTCAAACGGCTGCAGATCCAGACAGTTGCCGAAAGACTCCACCCGCCGGCGGTCATCCGGGAGATGGTCAAGGCGCTGGAAAATGACGGGAAAACCCCCCATCCCAGAGAAAAGGTGCGGATCAGCATTTTGTTTGCGGACATCCGGGGGTTCAGCAGCATGGTCAACGAAGCGGCCCTGGAAGACGTCATCGATTTTCTGGATGATTTTTACAGCGCGATGAACGAGGCGGTGGCCAAACACCACGGCAATACGGACAAATTCATCGGCGACGAGGTGATGGCCTTTTTCGGGGCGCCCAACAGTCTGGCAAACTCCGCCGAGAGCTGCACAAAGGCCGCCATCGAGATGATCCATTCCTTCGAGCAGCTGCAGGAAAAATTTTCGGGAAAATCCCCCTTTTTCAAAGACATGGGGATCGGCATCGGCCTGAACACCGGCGAGGCGTACTTCGGCCACATCGGCTCGGAAAGCCGCTCGGACTACACCGTGATCGGCAAAAGCGTCAACCTGGCCCGGCGGCTGTGCGAACATGCCGAATCGGGCCAGATTTTGACCACCACAGATACCGTCCTGATGCTCGACGCCCAGATGAACTCGGAGCGGCTGGGCGCCATGGCTTTAAAAGGAATTGCCGGAGAGGTGGAAGTCTATCGAATTCGCTGATTCGTAGATCTCCATGGATGTGAACCTGGATTCGACCGGGAGACTTCTATCCGATGGCGGGCGCACAAGGTCGGAATCCGGCGGCACCGACTTTTCTCCGGAGAGCAACGATCCGGGTCACCGGTCCCCGGGGCGGGCCCGAACTGCTTGCCGAAGAAATCAAGGCGCTGGGATTCGGCGTTTCCCGGATCCAGGCCGACGCCGTGGAGTTGGAAGGCACCCTTGCCGACTGCATGCGGCTGAATCTTTTTCTTCGGGCGGCCAGCAGGGTTTTTTTCCGGCTCGGGGCCTTTTCCGCGGACAGCCCCGAGGCCCTCTACCGGCAGGTCAGGGAGTTTCCATGGGAAGAGGTGCTGACCCCGGCCACCCCCTTTTCGGTCCATGGCTTTGTCCGTCATCCTTCCATCAAAGACAGCCGGTTTGCCAACCTGAAGGTCAAGGACGCCGTTGCAGATCGGTTCACAGCCCGGTTCGGCCGGCGTCCGAATTCCGGGCCGGACCGCAGCCGCTTTGTCATTTTTCTTCACTGGGAGAAAGAGCGCGTTCAGCTCTATATCGACACCTCCGGTGAGCCTCTGTCCAGGCATGGATACCGAAAGATTCCGATGGAGGCGCCCCTGCAGGAGTCGCTGGCCGCCTGCCTGGTGATGGCCACCGGCTGGGACCGAAAGACGCCGTTTGTCAACCCGATGTGCGGCAGCGGGACCCTGGCCGTCGAGGCGGCCCTGATGGCCGCAAACAGGCCCCCGCATCTTTTGCGGAAGAACTTCGGATTCATGCACGTGAAGGGATTTGACCGGCGCCCGTGGGAGGCGCTGAAAAACGAGGCCCGCCGGATGGCGGCCAAGACCGCCGGGACGAGGATCCTTGCCTCGGACCTTCGGCTCGAGGCCGTAAACGCCGCCCGGAAAAACGCCCGGGCGGCCGGGGTCGAGGAATGGATCGAATTTGACGTCTGTGATTTTAGAAAGACGCCGCTGCCCGATCCGCCGGGGGTGATCGTGGTCAACCCGGCCTACGGCCAGCGGCTGGGCGAGGAAAAGGCTCTGGCCGAAACCTATCCGGCCATCGGCGACTTCTTCAAGCAGCGATGCAGCGGCTTTAGAGGATTCGTTTTTACCGGCAATCCGGCCCTGGCCAAGCGGGTCGGTCTTCGGCCGAAACGCCGCAGGATTTTTTCCACCGGCCCCATCGAGTGCCGGCTGCTCGAGTACGAGCTCTACGAAGGCAGCCGGAAGCCGGCGGGGAAAAACCTCCCGGAGCCATAAAAGTTTTGCGCGCAGCTGAACCTCGCTACATTTTCTTGTAATATTTCGCTTATGTGAAACTTCACGTTCCCAGTCCGTCATGCCGGACTTGATCCGGCATCCAGGCCTTTCTGGATCCCGGGTCTCCGCTCCGCTTCGCCCGGGATGACGGAATGGGAAGTTTCACCCTTGATCAAACTGGTCGGCGCGGCGGGCCAGAGGCGGCGCTCGTATGAAACTACCCCAAAAGATCGGCCACTGAATGCCCTCGGGGAAGCCCATCGTCCCGCGCCGAGCATCGCAGAAACGGGCGGATCAGCCCTTCAAGCTGTCTGAGGCCCCCGTTCTTTGGGGGCCGAGTTCTTGAAGGGCCCGCCCGTTTCGAGAAGCGCAGGAAGAAGCGGGGCGCAGGGC
>JAIPEL010000037.1 GCA_021737185.1 Desulfobacterales bacterium
GAGCTGCTGCGGGACGCCGGCCTGGCCGTGCCGGACTTTGCCTGCGCGGATACCGCCGATGCCGCGGCCGCCGCGGCCGCTAAAATCGGTTATCCGGTGGCCGCCAAGGTGGTTTCGGCCAAGATCGTCCACAAGTCCGATGTGGGCGGCGTTGCAGTGGACCTGGCGGACGAATCCGCCCTGCGGGAGGCTTTCGGCCGGTTTTCGGCCATGGACGGCTTTGCCGGCATGCTGGTGGAAGAAATGGTCTCCGGCCTGGAGATGATCGTCGGCGCGAAGATCGACCACCAGTTCGGCCCGGTGGTACTGCTCGGCATCGGGGGAACCGGCGTGGAGATTTACCAGGACGTGGCGATCCGAATGGCGCCGCTTACGGCCCAGGAGGCGGCTTCCATGATGGAGAAGCTTGTCGGCCGAAGGCTTTTAGGTGGGTATAGGGGGTCTGCTCCGGTCGATCGCACGGCCCTGGCCAAGACCCTGGTGGTCTTCTCCGAACTGGCCATGGCCGCCGCCGACTGGATCGAATCGATCGACTTAAATCCGGTGATATGCAACGCCGATGCCTGCGTGATCGCCGACGCCCGGATCATGCTGGCGTAGGCGCCTCCGGCGCTCACGCGCCTGCGGCGCGCTGGAAAGCTTGAAAGCTGCTGAGCCGCTGCGCGGCGTTCCAGGTTCAAAGTTCCAAGTTCAAGGTTCACTGCAAGCACAGAGGCTTTGGGAAAAGTTTCATGGCTTGATCAATCGGGCCGGTCAGGCCGATAGATTCGCACAAAATTCCTTCCGGTGAATATTGATGGAATCGTAAAAAGTCCCCGAATTTGGAACCTTGACCGCCGCGTCAGCGGCAGGGCTGACATCTGGCTATCCGCCCTGCTTCTTTACGTATCCGATGGCCGAACGGGCCGCCATGGCCCCTTCGCCGACCGCCACGCTGATCTGCATGAACCGTCCCACACAGTCGCCTGCGGCAAAGACGCCGGGCAGGTTGGTCTGCTGGCGATGGTCCGCCTCGATGAATTGGCCGTTTTGAACCAGCCCAAGGCTGGCGGCAAAATCTGCGGCCCCGGCCTGGCCCATGGCCACGAACAGCCCATCGGCGTTTTCCCGGCTTCCGTCTGAAAACACGATCTGCTCCAGGCCCCCGTCGCCTTCGAGACTGACGATTTTCTTCTTCATCACGGCAATGTCGGCGGCCTCCAGCTGCTGCATGAACACCGGCGAGATGTCCATTTGCTTTTCCTGCGTGCAGACGGTCACGTGAGGGGTGTAGGTGAGCAGCTCCAGGGCCTGGTTGGCGGCAAAAACTCCCTCGCCGACGACAAAGACCTTCTTTCCCCGGTTGAAGAACCCATCGCAGCTCACGCAGTAGGATACGCCGCGACCCTCGTAGTCGGAGAGGTTTTTGATCCCCGGCTGCACCCTGGACACCCCGGTTGCCAGGACCACGGCGCAGGTGTCGGCTTCGCCGGCCTCGGTTTTGACCCGGTATCCGCCTTCTTCGGCGTGAATGGCCAGCACCCGTTCGCAGCGCATCGCTACCCCAAACCGTTCGGCCTGGGCAGCGCCCCGCTCGATCAGTTCTTTTCCGGTGATGGGCTCGGGAAAGCCGAAATAGTTGTCGATGGTGTAGTCTCCGGCCACTTTCGGATCGCAGCCGAAAAGCTGCGTGTTCATCCCTGCCCGGCCCGCATAGATGGCCGCAGACAGTCCGGCCGGCCCCTGTCCCACGATCAGGATCTGTACATTTTTCATATCGTCCTTCCTTGCGGTGAAAGTTCAAAAGTCAGCGATCGGGCAATTTTTTTGTCATGCCCGCCTTGCATGAAGTTCTGGATACAATGATAAAATAAATAAGAACGATCTTCCGAAAGGCCAGTGCAGAGCGACATCGTCGCGTCTTATAAAATCGTTTCACGATTTTATTCGGTAAAGTATCATTGACAATTCCAAACAGGTTCGCTAACCAATAAATAAAGAGCATTTGCTCATAAATCGGCGCCATTTGCTTCCACCTGCTTCTCTGCATCCTTTCTGATTGCCGCGCCAGCGATTTCACCCTCTACCGCCTGCTTCTGCGCATCGATCGTTCCGACGTCGGTCTATCACCCATTGATGGGCAAACACCTCCATGAAACGATTTGCATGCGTTTCCGGGGTTATCCCATGGACACCGCATTCAAAAAAAAACCCGAGGGATTAAGAACCGAAAGCTATCAGACGATTCTGGAAAGCATTGAGGAGGGCGTATTTACGGTCGATCTGGATTGGTGCATTACCTCGTTTAACAAAGCGGCAGAGAAAATCACGGGCAAATCGAAAAAGGACGCCATCGGTCAGCCTTGTGCGGAAGTCTTCAACACCAATGTGTGCAAAACAGACTGCGTCCTTCGCAAAGTGCTCAATTCAAATCGGCCGCTGGCCAATATCCCCGTGTATATGATCCGTGCCGATGCCGTTCGCATCCCGATCAGCGTCAATGCATCGATCCTGAGAGACAGCCAGGGCCGCATCATCGGCGGCGTGGAAACTTTCAGAGATCTCTCGGTTCTCAAACGGTTCCGAAAATTTCAAAGAGAGTATCAATTCGAAAAGATGGTGAGCCGAAATGAACGGATGCATCAGATTTTTTCCACGCTGGTTCAAATTTCCGACAGCGACTGCAATGTGCTGATCGAAGGGGAGACCGGCACCGGAAAAGAGCTGCTTGCCCGGGCGATCCACAACAACAGCGCCCACAAGATGGGGCCCTTTGTGCCGGTCAACTGCGGTGCTCTGCCTGATACCCTGATCGAATCGGAGCTGTTCGGATACAAGGCCGGGGCCTTTACCGATGCCAAAAAAGACAAGCCGGGGCGTTTTGCCCGCGCGCAAAACGGCACGATTTTTTTAGACGAGATCGCTGACATCTCGCCGGCCTTTCAAAGCAGGCTGCTTCGGGTGTTGGAAGACAGGGCCTACGAACCTCTCGGTTCGGCCCGGCCCTATAGAACCAATGCCCGGGTGGTCGCTGCCAGCCACAGGAATCTGGATGAGCTGGTGGAAATACGGGAATTCAGAGAGGACCTGTTCTTCCGCATCAACGTGATGCGGCTGGCACTGCCCCGACTGGCGGAGCGCAAAGAGGATATCCCTTTGCTGGTCGAGCATTTTATCAAACGGTTCAATCGAGAAACCGGCAAGCAGGTGCTCGGCGTGACTGAAGAGGCGATGGCGGCGCTGATGCTCTATGACTGGCCCGGCAATATCCGCGAACTGGAAAACGCCGTCGACCATGCCTTTATCCTCTGCAACAAAAAAATGATCGGTCTTTCCCTGCTGCCGGAAAAGATTTTGTCGGAAATCAACGCCGCGTTTACGGGAACCGGCGCAACGCTGAAAGATATCGAAAAAAATGCGATCATTCAGACCCTGCGAAGAAATCGCTGGAAAAAAATGGTCACGGCCAAGGAACTCGGAATCAACAAAAACACCCTGCGCCGGAAGATGGTACGCTACGGTATCGAAACCGGCGAAAAAAGGAAGACATCATGAAATCTTTCAGCGCTGCAGAAGAAAAAAAAGGCCTGACCGTACTGACCCCGGAAGACGGTTTTCGGTTTCATTGCCACCCGGGGCGTGACTGCTTCAATCGATGCTGCCGGAACATCACCATTTTTCTCACCCCCTACGACATCATACGGATGAAAAGCGCGGCGGAGATGACTTCAAGTGAATTTTTGTCCCACTACACGGTGACCCTGATCGGAGATGCCGGCCTCCCGGTCGTGGTTCTCAAAATGCAGGAAGACGAAGAAAAAACCTGCCCCTTTGTTTGCGGCGGCGGTTGCCGCATTTATCCGGATCGTCCATGGGCCTGCCGCATCTATCCGCTGAAGCCCGAGAGCACCAAAATCACCGAGAAGGCCGGAAAATCCTATTATTCGGTGATGGAGGTCCCCTTTTGTCAAGGATTTGACACCGACCGAGAAATAGCCGTCAAGGAATGGATTCAAGAGCAGGGGGTCGGGCCGTATATGGAGATGGAAGCGCCGTTTAAAAAAATTTTGGCCGACAACCGGCTGGGACAAACGAAAATCACGAACGAAAAGATCCAGCAGATGTTCTATCTGGCATGCTACGATGTGGATCGTTTTCGGCGGTTTGTGTTCGAGAGCACCTTTCTGGACCGCTTCGACATCCAAGAAGACGAGATCGAAACCATCCGAGACGACGATCTGGCCCTGTACCAGCTGGCACTTCGATGGATCGAATACGGCATGCTGGCCCAGCATGTGCTTAAGGTGAAACCGGAGGTGCTGGCGGCCGGAAAAAAGGAGCTGGGCATCGAATGACGGTCGGTCCGACCATGCGTCCGATCCGGGACGGAAGTTTCCGTTTCGACTGCCATAACCGGATGCCCTGTTTCACCCGATGCTGCGCCGATCTCAACCTGGTGCTGACCCCCTATGATATCCTCCGCCTGAAAAACAGCCTTCGTCTTTCTTCCGGAGATTTTTTGGACCGGTACACCGAGGATCAAATCGATGACGCCACCGGTCTTCCCCTGGTCCGGCTCAAGATGGGCAAAGACGAATCACGGCACTGTCCATTCGTGCGCCCGGAAGGGTGCTCGGTGTATGAAGATCGGCCCGGCGCCTGCCGTCTTTACCCCCTGGCCAGGGCGGCGACCAGGTTTCGCGGAGAAAAAGGGGCCCGCGAGAAGTACTTTATGGTCGAAGAAGACCATTGTCTCGGTTTGAAGGAGGAAAAAGAGTGGACGCTTAAGGAGTGGCTGACCGATCAGGGGTTGGTCCAATACAATGCCATGAACGACGGCTTCATGGGGGTTTCCACCGCGCGGTCGCCGAGCGCCATCCGGCGGCCCGGCGACCAGCAGCGGCAGATGTATACCATGGCCTTTTACGATCTGGACGGCTTCCGGTCGTTTCTGCTGAAAAGCTCCTTCTTCAAACGGTTCCAACTGGAAGACGAACTGCCGGTGCAGCTTCGCACAGACGACGAGCAACTGCTGACGTTTGCCGGGCGCTGGCTGAAATTCGCCCTGTTCGGCGAAAGGACCCTGGCGATCAAGCCGGCCTATGTGCCGTAGTCTTCGATGATGTCCTCTTTCAAGGCATCGGCGGACCAGACCGGCAGGGGAACGAATTTTTCGGAATGCGGATCCAGCCGGCAGCGATAGGATGCGTGAACTGCCTGCTGGTTCCACATATGCTCCCATCCCCGGACGAAATAGGGGCAGTCGTCGTTGAAGCAGACGAAGAAAAAATCAAAAGGCCAGGTCGATTCCGCCGGGATCCGCCATTTTTTCATTTCCGCCCCGCAATGGGGACAGCGGGGAGGGTTCTCTTCTGTTGCCATTGACGTTCCTTTATCAAGGGCCGGCTGGAGAGCTGATACGCATCGGCCTCCGGCGGTCCATTGCTGGAGGATTCCGGATAAGCGCAAATAATAATTTCCAAAGCGAGGCATATTTATGGCATTCGCTTTTTCTCCTATCCGCCGGCATGCGGCTGGGATACCGAGGCGTCGTCGACACAGCCCTTCTTTTCTTCTTCGGTCATTTCTTCGGGTTTTTTCAATACATCCACCGGGCAGGCATATTCGTTGCCGGCCTTGTCCTTTACCCATACAATCGGATCTTTTATCGGGGGTGTCACACTGACACCCCCGATAAAAGATCTTGGAGACGAAAGATCGCCTGATCGATCATTCGCTCCCCACCGATTCGATCTCTGGCCTCGGTCAAGGCAGCCAGAGCGTCCGCGTTGCCGTGCCTGGCGATGGCATCGCCGGCCCAATTGACGATGTGCGGATCTTCGTGCTCAAGAAGCCCGATCAAAATTTCGTAGGCGGCAGGACTTTGAATGTTTCCGAGTACCGACACGATGCCCGTCTTGATCGGATCAAATTCTTTGTCCCGAGACAGCGCGTCTTCGATATGCGCAACGACAGCCGCACCCCATCGTTCCAGATAATGCAAGCTGGCCCCGGATGCATACGCAAACCCGAACATCGAGATATCGATCAGCCCCCGGGCGGCAGAAGCGGTCCGATAGGCCGATAGAATTTCCGGGACAAAAAGACCGGCCCACCCGTATTTGACCGAAACCGGAAGCAGATATCCGGTGACGTCGGGACCGATGCTCTTTAGCGATTTCAGGGTCTGTTCAAGTTTCTTGCGCCGCAGTTCCAGGCCCTGCATTTCCTTTGCCGGAAACCGGCTTTCGTCGTCGGCGCTTTCCAGCTCGCTGATCAGCTTGCAGATCTTTTCATCTCGATCCGCCGGAACCTGGTCTTGGTAGGCTTCGGCCTTTACGGCAATCCAGGTTTTTTGCAGCCAAGTCATGGGCGGATAGATATAGGCCAATGTCGGTTGATCGATTTTTGCATCCCGATACCGGCCGTGCTCGATGAAATAGGTTTTCTCCCGCTCGGCCTCGGCCAGCCGGGATCTGCAGATCCGGATGGCCGACTCGTAGTGGCCAGCATACAGGAGCGCTGTTGCCCGGATATCATGGAGCCGATCTTCATTCGGATATCGCCTGAGCAGTTCGACGGCCCGGCCGATCGCGTCGGTATATCTCCCGGTGTGGAGCAGTGAAAATGCCTGTTCGATGTCGTGGATCAGTCGGGCCTGCTCTTTTGCAGAGGCGGGTACGGTGAGTCCTTTCGAGGGCTGTCCCGAATCCCGATTCGATTTTTCACGATTCAGGCAGCAATGCTTGTATTTTTTCCCGGACCCGCACGCGCAGGGATCGTTGCGGCCGATTTTTTTGCGAGAGTGCTCGGTTGGCCCGGGGCGTTCCTTGGCGACCTGCGCCAGCAGATCGTCCCGGATGCGAAAGAGACGGTCCTTGGCAATGCCGGATGTTTCAGCGATCACATCGGGATCTCCGCCCTGAAGAAGTGACAGGACGGGTTCCAGTTCGGTTTCGGACAGGGTGTCGAGATTCAGGGCTTTGCCGGCGTCCATGTCGAATCCTCTTATTGTCGTTGTTTTATATCGTTTCGAAAAGATCGCTGCAGGCCCGGGCAAAGCCTGCTGAATAGGACTGAAAATCGAAGCTTTTATCCCCCAGGTGTCGATTCAGAATTTCAGCGCGATAAAGGTCCCAGTTTGCCGGGAGTCCTCCGGCGCGATGGACGGCGGCAAGCTCGTCGTAATCCGCCTCGAATCTGGCGAATGCGGCGCCTTCGCGGTAGCCGGTATCGAACCAATTCGAACATTTTGTCAACGGTCCTGTTCTCCTTAAGCCCAAATGGCGGTCTGGGGTTCGGAATTCATCTCCGCCACCGGGGAAGAGGGCAGCCGAACAAGGGGATCCGACTTGCCCGGCTGCCCCAGGAGGATGTCTGCATGGCATTACACAGACATCATGGAACACGATATGTTTATATCAGCAGCACCCCCAGCAGGCATCTGAGTATTCCTGATCGAAGCGGCGGAAGTCTTTCGGCTGCAAGACATGCATGCCGTTTTGATCGAACTTCAGCAGGCGATACGATCCGATTTCTTCTTGTTCATCGACGATTCTGTCGCACAGGGCCACAAGATCTTCCACCGCCGAAAACTGGGTTTCGACCGTGGCCCGGATCTGGGCCATGTGCTGCATATCAGGATGCTTTTGATAACCTGCCAGTATGACCTCCACGCTCTGGTATTCGTTAATGGGTACAGGAAAAACTGCGACATAGATTTCTCTCACCCGCTCAATTGCCTTTTCGTGCATGTGCCGGGTGATCATGGTTTGCTCCTTCGGGTTGGGGGTAGCCGTTGTCGCTTTCCCGTCAAAAGGTGCTGCCCCCGGCACTAAATTCAGCGCCCGGGAGCAGCACCCCAGTGCCTACATGCCGACGACCTCTTTGATGTCCACCAAATGGATGATCGGTCGGGTCAGCATGGTAAACTCGTCTTTTTCGGCATCGTAGACGGAGTTCACGAATACCGTTCCCCAACTGTTTTCCTCCAGCTTCGGAAAATCGGTCCGGTAATAGTAGCCCGGCCAGCGGGTTTCTTCACGGTGCAGCTTGTGGCGGGTGTGGGCCTCGGCGATCTGCACCCGATGGACGTTTTCCCAGCACCGCATCAGCTCGTGAAGGTTTCTCGCCGCCAGCTTCGACAGGTCCTCCTTCAGAAGCTTGAGCAGATGCAGGGCAATGTCCAAGGTGGTTTTGCTGCAGTTGTACATCGAACCCCAGCCGGCCACATACTCGTCCATGATTTTGTTCAGCCGGAAGATTGCCATTTTGGGTGTAATGTAGTTCGGATTGACCTCTTCGACCGGAAGCGCGTACTTTTTATCGGTGGTGCCGAGCGTGGTCAGCGCTTTGTGCTCCTCATAGTGCTTGAGCGGTTTCAGCACCAGTTCTTTGAGCTTGTCCAGTTCAGCCTCGTCGACTTCCGGTTTTTCGGGGTTGTTAACGCAGTATTTGACGGCCGCTTTTGCCGCAATTCGCCCTTCGGTAAAAGAGCCCGAGGAAAATTTGTGGCTCGAAACACCGACGCCGTCGCCGGCGGCAAACAGGCCTTTGACGGTCGTCATGCGATTGTAGCCCCAGAAGTATTCTTTTTTCGACTCATCGTTCTGAATATCTTCCGGGCCGCTGGTCCAGGCCCCGGAGGCGCCCGAATGCGAGCCGATGAAATACGGCTCCGACGGCATGATTTCCGATGGCCCTTCCTCGGGGAAGACGTCTTTGGACGCCCAAAGCACCGCCTGGCTGATGGTCATGTCGAGAAAATCCTCCCAGGCTTCGGCCTCGAGCTTTTTCATCTCCTTTTTGTAGGCCTTTTCATCCGGCGCCTGCTCGGCGATCTTGGCAATTGCCTTGTCGGTGTGCATCAGGATGGGACCGTCGCCCTTTTTGTACATCTCGATCATCATCAGGTGGTTTCTCAGGCAGGTGGGAATCGGCTTGACCTCGCCGTAGGGAGGCCAGTTGTGAAGCTCGCCGCCTTCGGCCAGCCCTTCGGCCATGTAGTTGAAGCCGGTGGCCGATGTCGCCATGGCCTTGAACAGAAGAAACCAGGCGCCCACGGGCCCGTAGCCGTCTTTGAAGCGCGCCGGGATGAAGACCACCTCCTGGGAGGTCATCTCGGCGCCGGCCGTGGTGGTCAGATACGAGCTGGATCCGGCGTTCCAGGGCGGATACCAGGCCCTGCCGAGCCCTTCTCCGGTGGACCGCGGTCTGAAGACATGCACGGCACCGCCGGCGCAGACGATGCACGCCTTGAACCGGAACACGTAAATCTCGGGGTCTCTGACACTGAAGCCGATGGCCCCTGCGACCTTGTTCTTGTCGTTTTTGTCCAGCAGGAGCCGGACGACGAACACCCGCTCGATGATGTTGTCCATGCCGATGGCGTTTTTGGCCGCTTCGGCCACGATCGCCTTGTATGATTCGCCGTTGATCATGAGCTGCCAGCGGCCTTCATGGACATAGTTTCCATCCGGATCCTTCCAGATCGGCAGCCCGAACTTTTCGAACATGTGAACGGAGCCGTTCACGTGCCGGGAGATGTCCATGACCAGGTCGTCTCTGCACAGGCCCATCAGGTCCTGGCGTACGTAGCTCAGGTAGTCGACCGGGGTGTTTTCCCCCTGGTATTGGTTGATCGCGGAAAGGCCCATGCCCACCGCGCCGCTTCGCTCCATGGCGGCCTTGTCCACCACCGTGATCTTGACGTCGTTTTCCTTGGCCCAGTGGGCCCCTTCCACGCACGCGCCGGATCCGGCCATGCCCGGCCCGATGATCAGAAGGTCGGTGTCGACTTCGACCGTTTTGAATTCTTGCATGATTCATCACCTCCCTTAATCTTCAAGCGTCCAGAGTTTTTCGGCCATCAAAGAAGCCGGTTCGGTAAAAAGGAGCTGATCATCCAGGGTGCCGGGGCCGACGCCGAAGCCGCCGTCCGGCTTGGCCTCTCCTTCCGGTGTGGTCCGAATGGGGAACTTGAAGCGCTTGAGCGTACCCCCCCTGAATTTGACGGTCCACATGATGTCTTCGGTTCCCCGCATGGGCTGAACACTGGCGCCGAGGGGCGTAAAATCTGCATATCCCCGCACTTCGATCGCCTGGGTCGGGCAAATCTTCACGCAGTTATAGCACTCCCAGCACATGTCCGGTTCGGAGTTGTAGGCCTTCATACGATCCACATCGAGCACCATCAAATCGTTGGGGCAAATGTACATGCAGGCAGTTTTATCCCCCCCCTTGCACCCGTCGCATTTTTCATCGATGACATAACTGGGCATTGTCTCCTCCTTTGCCGATGATTCATTTTCACTTCAATATCCGGGTAAGGGTGATTGGATCCGATCACCTCCTTTCGTTATCGGTGTTGTTTTGCCGCCGAACCCGGTGGTGCGGGTTTTGCTCCGATAAAGCGAAGATCGTAAGGGGCTGCCGCACCCTCAGGGACTTGAACCGAAAAAGTGGTTCCATGCCGCCATCTTCGGGGCGGGGGTGCACCGGCAATGCCTCGGGGTGCTCCGCCCCGGGGAACCAAGCCAAAAGACCCCGCGAGGATACGGTTCGAAACAAACCGGCCGGAGCGGGGATTGAAAGTTTTCTATTAATAAACGCAACTTGTGTGCCAGCTCGGTGAAAGGCGGTCCGATTGTCGTAATCCATCGAAATTGGTATAAGAATTCGGCTGGCAGGGTTTAGGATGCTCAAATCGAACAGCTTGGCATTCCTCAAAATGAGGATTTTGATGAATCTCTGGGGACCATTATTAACCCGGCAGGGTCCGGCATTTCGCGTCGACTGGAGGTCGTCGAATGGTTTTCTCGGTCGTCGACCGAAGGGGAGCATTGCCGCGGCTCTTTTTTATGTCCTGCTTTTCGTGGGTCTTGCCAATATAGGCTGCGAGCTTCGCCTGGAAAGGATCCGCTTCGACGAACGCTCCGAGTTCGAGAGAATCCTTGTCGTGGACAAAGGAGACAGGCGTTATCTTCGTTTCGGCACCGCCGACAACGGATACCAGAGCAGCATTTCCCTGGCGGACCCGGGCAAGGTGCCGATGGAATACATCCGTCTGGCCATGCTCGGGATGGTGATGGCCCCTGAACCGGAGCGGGTGCTCATGGTCGGGCTGGGGGGCGGCGCATTTACCAGCCTTCTTCTGCGTCATTTTCCGAACCTGTGGATCGACGCCGTGGAGATCGATCCCGTGGTAGTCAAAGCGGCCAAGGGCTTTTTCGGGGTGCGCGAAGACGAACGGTTTCGCATATACGTGGAAGACGGCGCCAAATTTATTGAAGATGCGCAAAGTTCATACGACCTGATCCTGCTCGATGCCTACAGCGGAGAAGGCGTCCCCGAAAAGCTGGTGAGCAGGGAATTTTTCCAGGCCGTCAAGACGAAAATGAACGAGGGCGGGGTGGTGGCGGCAAATCTCTGGCAGCAGGGGCGCCGGGAAGAAGCGATTGCAGGGGCCTTCCATTCCGTCTTTGCCCAGTCCGCCTGTATCCGCACCCAAGACCGTCAGAACCTGGTACTCTTTGGAAAAGCAGGCGGCATGCCCTCTTCGAAGGACCTGGTCCGGGCGGCCCGCCGGTTCACCGCGGCATCCGGGCTTTCCTTCGATCTTGCCGAAATTGCCCAACGGATCGTCGTATCCCCCGAGGCCGGGTCTCCCTTCTGTAAGAAATAAGATGACAGGCGACAGATGACGGATGACGGCGGAATCCAAGCTTGAACCTCTGAACTTCTGAACCCTGAACCTGCCTTTTTCCGCATCCCCGACTTCGGGCCATCCCCGCCGAAACGGGCGGCGGCCCCTGAAACCGTCCAAAAAGCCGCTCCCGGCAGGCCGCCGCCTCGGTCGCCCCCTCTACGCGTGTCCGGCGGCTTCGCCCGCGCAGCGGAGGCGCTGCGGCCCGGATCCGGGTTCAGGCCACCGCGTCGTAGATCTCGTTGACCTTTTCCCAGTTGATGACGTTGAAAAACGCCTCGACATACTCGGGTCGGCGGTTCTGGTATTTGAGATAGTATGCATGCTCCCAGACGTCCAAACCCAGAACAGGCGTCTTGCCCGTGCTGACCGGGCTGTCCTGGTTGGCCGTGGTCACGATCTCCAGGCTTCCTTTGTCCTTGTCGAACACCAGCCAGGCCCAGCCGCTTCCAAACAGCAGGGTCGCGGCCTGGGAAAACGCCTGTTTGAAATCCTCGAAGCCGCCGAACCGCTTGGTGACGGCATCGGCGGCCGGACCGGTAAAGGAAACGCCCATTTTCAGGATGGGCCAGAAGAAGCTGTGGTTGGCATGGCCGCCGCCGTGGTTTCGCACGGCCGTGCGGATGTCTTCGGGGATATCCTCCAGGCGCTCGAGCAGTTTTTCGGCGTTGACGCCTTGGAGGTCTTTATAAGGCCCCATGGTCGCGTTGAGCTTGTCGATATAGGTCTGGTGGTGCTTGGTATGGTGGATTTCCATGGTCTTTGCATCGATGTAAGGTTCCAGCGCGTCATATGCATACGGTAGCTCCGGTAAGGTATGGCTCATGGTGATACTCCTTTTATTTTTATGTGAGACAGGCAGCGCCGCTTTCGATGCGCAAAAGGGGCCGCCTGTGGGGTTCCGGTTCGAATTTCCGACTATAAAAAACGATAAGCGTGTTTCGGCCTGCTGCAAGAAAGGCAACGGCGGCTCTGAAGAACCGCCGTTGATGAAAACAGGGGTTTATGAAGCGGCGGGCCGGTTAGCCAGAAGAACGCTCAGGCTGCATCATGGCCCAACGGCACTCCCAGCGTTGGGCGATGTTGGGGACGGTTCCGGCACCGGGTCGAGGCGGGGAAAAACGCCCCGACTTTTGCCGGAGCCATGATTATATCGTAATGGTCGCTGGGACCCTGTCAAGGGATCGGCTGAAAACCGCTCACAAACAGCGCTTTCTCTGTCTTTGAATTTGAATCCCGAACCGATATTTCTGAAAACACCGACCCGACAGAGGAGAATTCGTTTTGATCAGCATCTCTGGCAATTCCGCCCATGGTGAAAGCAATGATGGGATTGGTTCTCGGGATAGTGAGGACTCTGGATCCGTCTCAGATGTTCCCGAAAGGTGTTCGCATCGACCTGAAGCAGCTGTAGGTCCTGGCCGTCAAATTCAGGCCTGAATGGCGCCAAGGGGGGATTTGCCGGGGAGCTACCCTTCTTTTTTTACCTGATCCAGGGCGTGAATGAGCGCTTTTTTCTGGACGGCAATTCTTCGTTTCAGGGGCCAGGCGGTTGGTGTTTCGGTGGCGATGAAATGATCCGTGTGGCCGTTTTTGAGCAAATACCAATCCAGCGTGCCGTTGAACTCGGGCAAAGCAGGGTAGTCGGGGTTTTCGGGCGGAATGGAAGAGATGAGACCCTTGCGGCACTCGGCCCCGTAGACGGACTGCCGCCGGGAGACAGCGTGGCCGGAACTGCGGATCTCCCGCAGGATCTCCGGGCCGAGGTCGGGTTTTCCGGTGGAGGTGGTTTCGTACATGTAAAAGCCGGCCGGAATATCTCCCACCGACGGCTTCTCTCCCCTGGGCATATGGGTGTCTGTCTCGTGCAGATCGACCGCCAGCCGATAGGGACCGGGAAATCGTCGGAGCAACTCCTTGACGGCCGCAACCTCGGGAGCGCCGGCCCCGTTTGCAAACGACCGGTTCAGGTCGGCAACGCTGCTTGCAAAGCGCACCCCGCGCGTGAACCCGTGGGGATTGAGACAGGGCAGGACCAAAAATGAAAAATGGTTCAGGTAGTCGGCAATCCCCCGGTCCATGAATTCCAAAAGAGCATATACCCCGGCCGGTTCTTCTCCGTGGATGCCGGCCGACAGGATGATCCGCGGAAGGTCTTTGCGGTAGTTGCCGGAAAGGGCGGCGTAGATCGGATGAACCCCGGTGTCGGTTCCGATCCGGCCGGCCTTGATGATCCGAAAGCCGGCTGCGTTTTTTTTCAGGGGCTCGGCGACTTCTCTGCTGTAAGGCCTATTGACGGTTCCAGTCTTTTTCGCGGTCAGGTCGACCAGCCCCTTGATCCACGTCCAATTGACGCGAAGAGCCTGATCCGGCGGCGTCTTTCCGGTGGTCTCCGCCGTCACGGCATATTTCACGCCCAGCCGGTGCATCAGGTCGCCGAGTGTGCCGTCGTGTCTGACGATGAATCCCTGGCCGTTCGTCCGCATGCCGCTGGACTGTCCGGCACGGATCACTTTATTTGAAAGCACCGGCACGATTTTGAGGATCGCTTCGACGATCCTGCCGTACACGGCAAGATCCCCGAAGGTATAGTGGTAGGCCGCCGCCCGGTCGACCGGAGAGATCGTATCCTGATGCAGGTCAAGAAAGGCAACGATGCTCTCCAGCGGATCGCGCTTTACAAGTTCGTGCATCAGCGTCGTTTCCGCCGGCAGTTCATGATTCAGTCTGCGGTCAGACGACCAGTACCATCTCTTGAATCCGGCGCCCCGGCCGATATCGTCGACGAACCTACCGTTTTTCAATTCATAGAGGACAAAATCGTTGTTGGCATGCGACCCCTCGCCGGGATCGGTATTGTACCGCTGCCTGGCATCGTAGCCTGCCGGATTGCCGAGGGGATAAACGATGAGTTTGACGCCTCGTTTGTGGGCGTAGTCGAATATTCGATTGAAATCGCGGAGAATGGTCAGCGGGCCGGCCGCTTCGTCGCCGTGGATCCCGGCCCGGATGAGCATCACCCGATCGTTTCGCCGGATGTTCCGGGAGGAGATCCTGAAAAAATCGTATCCGAGGCTGCGGTGCTTCAGGCGGCGGCGCCTGATCCGGATGTCGCTCCTTGCGGCGGCCAGTTTTTCCAGCTCGGCATAGTAGGCGCCGGTTTCCAAAAAGCGGTCGTATTTGCCGGGTTTATCGATGACGATCATCCGCCGGATGATCAGATCATCTTTGGATTTCAGGTAGTCGGTGGGAAAATCGAACCACAGCCGCTTGAAGGTGGAAAGCTTCATGGCCCGCCGGTGGCCCAAACTCGGATCCTCGAGGTAGATGTTTTCCTTGTCGATGCCGCTGACCACCGAATAGTGTCCGCCTTCGAAGGCAAACCAGTCTACGATGACCGGAATTTTTTTCCGATTGACCCACTCGTCGATATCTTTCAGATCCGAAAAATCCTTTATCTTTGCCCGGAAGCCGAGTTCCTGGGCCGCCCGTACCAAACCCTCTGTCATGACGCCGCACGATTGGGTACAACCGGATATCTCGACCAGCTTTTTTTCGGTGATTTTGACGCCAAAAAAGGCCAGCACCATTTTCAAGGATGCCGGACCGCAATATCCAGGCTTCTGTTTGAAGGGGGTGATATTCAGCATAAATCGGATACGAGAGGTTTTTATCTTATGTATCAAGCATTTTTATCAACAACCGGTCTGTCCGGGTTTGATTACCATATATCAACCCATTGACTTTTTTCAAGCGCCGCCACTCCGGTAGGTTTCCCTCGTCGGGTTCTGCAAATGGAGGGAGGCCATCGAAAAATGCCTGGTGCAATCGGCGGGAGAAGGGCTGCCAATCTGCCTTCACTGCGGCCGAGTGCACGGAAGCCTCGACGGCTGGGTGCCGATCGCGCAGTACATCGAAGCCCATGAGGACACCGATTTAACCCGGAGCATCTGCCCGGAATGCGCCCAAGAGCGCTTTCCGCGGTTTTACGAACAATAAAAGGGCGGCGTTTCAGATCGGTTTGAAACGCCGCCCCCATCTGTTGCCGATAGCCTCCGTGAGCGGTGGAAACCTCCGCCGGCTCGCGGCGGCTGCCGCTTCCTGACCATCCGACCTGCAGTCCAGAGGCTCTCGAAGACGTTTCGGCTAGGATTAGGCCAGGTCGAAGCGGTCAAGGTTCATGACCTTGTCCCACGCCGCGACGAAGTCGTGCACGAACTTTTCATCGGAGTCCTCGCATCCATAGACTTCCGCCAAGGCACGGAGCTGGGAGTTCGAACCGAAGACAAGGTCGACGCGGGTGCCGGTCCACTTGAGTTCGCCGCTTTTGCGGTCACGGCCTTCGAACAGGTCTTCATCTTCGGCGGCCGGCTTCCACACCGTGTTCATGTCGAGCAGGTTCACGAAGAAGTCGTTGGTGAGGGCCTCGGGCCTTTGCGTGAAGACACCGTGCGGGGCCTGGCCGATGTTGGCGTTCAAGACCCGCATGCCGCCGATAAGCACCGTCATCTCCGGTGCGGTCAGCGTCAGCAGTTGGGAGCGATCCACCAGCAGTTCCTCTGCTGATACGGCGTATTTGGCTTTCTGGTAGTTGCGGAACCCGTCGGCCTTCGGTTCGAGTACGGCGAATGCCTCCACGTCGGTTTGCTCCTGGGACGCATCCGTGCGCCCCGGCGCAAAGGGAACGGACACGTCGTGGCCGGAGTTCTTGGCCGCCTGTTCCACGCCTGCGCAGCCGCCCAGGACGATCAGATCGGCGAGGGACACCTTTTTCCCGCCCGACTGCGCGTCGTTGAACGCCGCCTGGATTCCCTCGAGGGTCTTGCGCACCTTTTTAAGCTGGGCCGGCTGGTTGACCTCCCAATCCTTTTGCGGTGCAAGGCCAATGCGCGCCCCGTTTGCCCCGCCGCGCTTGTCCGAGCCGCGGAACGTGGATGCCGACGCCCAGGCGGTGGAGACAAGCTCCGGAATCGACAGGCCCGAGGCCAAAATTTTGCCCTTGAGGTCGGCGATGTCTGTTGCGTCGATCAGCTCGTGGTCGACTTCGGGCACCGGATCCTGCCAGATCAGCTCCTCTGCCGGGACCTCAGGGCCGAGATAGCGCGAACGGGGACCCATGTCGCGGTGGGTCAGCTTGAACCACGCCCGGGCAAAGGCATCTGCGAATTCCCCGGGGTTGTCCAGGTACCGCCGCGCGATCGGTTCGTAGATCGGGTCGAAGCGAAGGGAGAGGTCCGCCGTGGTCATCATCGGCCGGTGTTTCTTGGACGGATCGTGGGCGTCGATCACCATGTCCTCTTCTTCCACGTCCTTGGCCAGCCACTGATTGGCGCCGGCCGGGCTCTTGACCAGCTCCCAATCGTATTTGAACAGCACCTTCAGATAGCCCATGTCCCATTGGGTCGGCCTCGGTTTCCATGCGCCCTCGATGCCGCTGCTGATCGTATCGCCGCCTTTGCCGCTGCCGAAGCTGCTCTTCCAGCCGAGGCCCTGTTCCTCAATGCCGGCGGCTTCCGGTTCGGGGCCGACCATCGCGGCATCGCCCGCACCATGACATTTGCCGAAGGTGTGGCCGCCGGCGACCAGCGCGACGGTCTCTTCGTCGTTCATGGCCATGCGCGCGAAGGTCTCGCGGACGTCGCGGCCGGAAGCGACCGGATCCGGATTGCCGTTCGGCCCTTCCGGGTTCACATAGATCAGGCCCATCTGCACGGCGGCAAGGGGATTCTCCAGGTCCCGGTCGCCAGAATAGCGCTTGTCGCCGAGCCACTCGTCCTCAGCGCCCCAGTAAATGTCTTCTTCCGGCTCCCAGACGTCTTCGCGCCCGCCGGCGAAGCCGAAGGTCGGCAGGCCCATCGACTCGATGGCGCAGTTGCCGGCAAGGATCATCAGATCGGCCCAGGAGATCTTGTTGCCGTATTTCTGCTTGATGGGCCACAGCAGGCGCCGCGCCTTGTCGAGGTTTACGTTGTCGGGCCAGCTGTTGAGGGGCGCCAGGCGCTGGCTGCCGGACCCCGCCCCCCCGCGGCCGTCGCCCATGCGGTAGGTGCCTGCGCTGTGCCACGCCATCCGGATGAAGAGCGGTCCGTAGTGGCCCCAATCGGCCGGCCACCAGTCCTTCGAGTCGGTCATCAGGGCGTAGAGGTCCTTTTTTACGGCCGCCAGGTCGAGTTTTTTGAATTCCTCGGCGTAGTCGAATCCCTGGCCCATCGGATTGCTCTTCTCCGAGTGCTGGTGAAGAATCCTGAGGTTCAACTGGTTCGGCCACCAGTCCTGGTTCGACGTGCCACCGCCGGAAATGGGTTTGCCTGTCCTGCCGGTTACCGGGCACTTGCTGTCTTCGCTCATGAGGTTTCCTCCCTTCATTCATTCAATAATAGAATTAATATTATATGATAACGACTATCGATTAACGGCAAAAAAATATACTAGTCTTTCGCTGCCTTACAATTGCTGCAGAGGCCGAAAAAGTCCAGCCGATGGTTCAGAACTGTAAAATCCGTCTCTAATTCGACCTCTTTCTTCATTTCATCCAGGCTGTCCAGGTCGGGATCGACGATTTTTTTACACTTGATGCAGATGACGTGTGGATGGGGATAAGGCTTGTTTCCATCATATCGGTTGCTCCCGTCAGGGAACCCCAGCTCCAGCACTTCGCCAAGAGACTTAATCAATACGATATTTCTGTATACAGTGGCCAGACTCATGGTCGGAAAGTCTTTTGCGATCTGGCTGTGGATATTTTCGACACTGGGATGGCCTTCGCTTCTAGCAAGAATTTTAACGATCGCCAGCCGCTGAGGCGTTATCTTATGGCCACTATCCCGTAATTTTTGAATGATGGTTTCATATCTGTTTTCTTGATCTGTCATCTGAAACCTCTTTTTTCAAATAATAAGGATTATTAAATAAGATTAATTTGCTTTTTTGTCAACGCCTATTTCAACCGTTCACATCGGATGAAGGAAGTATGAGCAAAAACAGGATGATAGAAATAATCGATCAAGAAAAAAAGAGAGCCGCTATCTCTGGCAACCCCCCCCGTGGATATAAAAATTATCGTGCCGAAGCCCTACTTCGGTACTGGTAAAGCTGGATGACTGGGCAAAAGTCCGGTGGCTTTTTGGGAATCACTCATCTTCACGGTGCGCTTACCGTTTTCGATTCGAAAGCCGAATTTCGTGGCCAGGATTACCTTTTCACGCCTTCCCCGCAAGGCGCGGCCCACCAATGTCTCGTTGGCAAAAAACCCGTAAATTTCAGCCGTGTCGATAAAGGTACAGCCCAGTTCGACGGCCCGATGGATGACGGCAATCGACTCACGCTCGTCGGCAGGGCCGTAGCTTTGGCTCATTCCCATGCACCCGAGACCGATTTTGGAAACCTCCAACCCCTGGGTGCCCAGTTTTCATTTGGTCAACATGTCACCTCCTATATAAATATTACAGCCGCTAAATATTTCCAGCGATCCGATGTGGCAGCTGGGCGGATCTTTTTTGAACGAAACTTCGGATTTTCAGCGCCTCAATCCTGCCAGGAAGACTGAGTAGAAGCCAGTTATCAATAAGCGTCATTTTGTACGACCCGGCTGCATAATCGCATATTTGTTGTAGAGGAGGCAATTTTTGAAATGTCCCTTCCGAGCAGACGGGCTGAGGTCAGCTCGTAATCGTAGTCGCCGGCCTCGACCAGGTCAGGCGCTTCTTCAAACAAAGGATCCAGGTTTCGGAGCCAAACCGTGTGCAGATTCGAGAAGAAGGTCCCGGGCCGTCGCCCCGACGATAAAAAAGGGGATCTGCTGCCGTGAAGCGACCCGTTGAATCTCTCCAAGAACAGAAACAACCCGAGGGTCATTCTTCCCGGACAAGTCCAGCAAGGTACTTGTCATAGAGGCCGGTAGCATTCCGAAAGGCCTCTATGTCTTTTATGGCGGCTGTTTTCTCGGCGGCATTCAATTTATATTCATGTTCATTGTTTGTGGACAGTGAACATTGAGTAGCCTTTATCCGAGGCGGCAAAACGTGTAAGATGCGTCTCTCGAAAGGGGGCAAGATGCGTGGCGACCAGATTTACAGACAGTGGCGGATTCTCCGGCACCTGGAATCGAGCCGGGTCCCTGCACCTGGGCCAGGACCTTTTCCGGATCCTGAGGGAACCGAGTTTTTCGGATCCATAAATCGATGTCGGGCAGATATTGTTCCATATTTTGTTGATTTAGGTTTATATAGGGGGTAATATGCCCCATATTATAAACAAACAAATAAAATATGGGGCAATATTGTGGTCATCGAAGGCATCCTCGAAGAAAACCGTGAGCTGTACCGGGGCCAATACGACGAAGTGATCGGAAGGCTTTTACACATCCCAAAAGGGTCCCTGCGGACCAGGGAAGTAAATCATGCGAAGTACTGGTACCTGCGGCGGCATGTTCCCGGAAAAGGCTACGAGGACGTCTATGTCGGACCGGCAGGAGATCGCGCCGCAGAAGCGTTTGTTTCGTTCGTCCAGGAAAGAAAGAAGCGCCTCGAGGAACGTGACGCGATCAAACGGTCGTTGAAGGCACTGGGGGTGACGAAGGTGGATTTGCAGGAAAAAGGATACCACCGGATGTTTGCTTCCCTGTTGGACGCGTTCGGCAGTGTCGGCCTGTGGGAAGAGGGGCTGATGCTCATCGGCTCCTGGTGCTTCAATGTCTACGTGCAGGTCTTCGGGGTGGAGTTTTACCCCCTTCGCACCATGGATTTTGACTTCGGCCTCCGGATTCCCTACAGGGGCGGCAAGGCCGACGTCGACAAGCTGCTACGCGACCTGGGTTTTACGGCAAAGGTCGATCCCGGCCACGGCAAGATCGACTACGTGCTGCCCGGGGTAGGGATGGTGGAGGTGTTCATCGACCGCGACCAGGCCGACAAGGAGCAGGTTGAAAGGCTGAAGCGAGACCTTTGCCTTCGGCCGGCGGCGGTCTCCTATCTTCGGATTCTGACGGACCATCCGGTGACCACAAAGGTCCACGGGGTTCACAAGGCGATTACGCTTCCGTCCATGCCGGCTTTTTTCGTCCATCGCCTCGTCACCGCCCGGTTCGGCGAATACCGCGACCCGGCCTTTCACGCCGGAAAGATCCGAAGGGATTACAAGCAGGCCGCCCTGGTGGCCAAGAAGATCGAGGCGGATGTCGATCTGAAGAAAGAACTTGAAGCGATCATCGCCGGACTGCCCAACGGCCTGTACAAAAAGATACGCGAGGCCTCCGAAGGAGCAGTTGAATTCGTCAAATCTCCGGATCTCACGGAGGAGAATGTGATCCAGATTCAGCTGATGGCGCTTGCAAAGGGAAACTTATAAAGAAATGAACTCGGCGGTTGCGAATGCCGACTGGTGATGATCCAGAATTCCTGAAATGCCCCTAAAACGAAAATTGTATAAAATCTGCTGAGAAAAATGATCAAGTTTATCCATGCCGCCGATGTTCACATTGACAGCCCGCTGCACAGACTCGAGGATTATGAGGGCGCTCCGGTGGATGAGTTTCGCAAAGCAGCCCGGCGGGCCTTTGAGAACATGGTTCAGCTGGCTGTGAGTGAGAAAGTCGCTTTTATGCTGATTGCCGGTGATTTATATGACGGTGATTGGAAGGACTATAACACGGGTCTTTTTTTGGCACGACAGATGAGCCGCCTCGACCAGGCCGGCATTCCGGTGTTCATCATCGCCGGCAACCATGACGCAGCAAGTCAAATCACCAAGAAGCTGCGCTTTCCCGAAAATGTCCGCATGTTTCCCGCAGACAGGTCTTCCACCTTTCAGCTGGAAGACCTTCAGGTAGCCGTCCACGGCCAGAGTTTTTCATCCCCTGCGGTTAAAAAAAACCTGGCAAAAGATTATCCGGATCCGGTTTCCGGATTTTTCAATATCGGGCTTCTTCATACCTGCGCAAACGGCCGCGAGGGGCACGAACCCTATGCGCCCTGCACGGTGGAGGATTTGAGCAGCAAGGGCTATGACTATTGGGCACTGGGCCACGTTCACCAATACGAGGTTTTGTCCCAGGATCCCCCTGTCGTGTTCTCCGGCAATATCCAGGGGCGTCATATCCGCGAGACAGGAACCAAGGGATGCGTGGTTGTCGATGTAGACGATGCCGGCCGCAGCGAACTGACCTTCACGCCGGTGGATGTCTTACGCTGGGCGAGGGCGGACGTGAATGCAGCAGGTGCCGAAGATCCCTACCGGGTTGTCGACCTCATCCGCTCCGAGCTGGAAAAACTGCTCGAAAAAAACGATGGCATCCCTTTGGCCGTTCGGGTCTTTGTTGCCGGAGAAACGAAAGCCCACAGCGACCTTTTGGCGGATCCGGAACGATGGACCACGGAGATCCGTTCGGTCGCGGGCGAGGTCGGCGTCAACCGGATATGGGTGGAAAAGATCCGGATCGAAACCGAGCCGCCCCTTGCAGGCCGCCCCCTGCACAAAACAGGGGCCATTGGAGAACTCCTCGAGCTGATCGAACAGCTTGCAGAAGACCCATCTGCCCGCCAAGAGCTTTCCGCCGAACTTGCCGACCTGGATCAAAAACTGCCCCGCGAGATCAAAGATGGCCCCGACGGGCTGCACTTCGATGATCCCGATTGGACGGCAGACCTGCTGGCCAAGGTCCAGCCCATGCTGATCCGGCGCCTTCTGCGAAGGGCGGGCGCCGAATGAGAATCGACGCCCTGCAGCTGATCGCCTTCGGCCCTTTTACGGACAGCATTCTCGATCTGAGCAAAGGACGCGAAGGTCTTCACGTGGTGTACGGGCAAAACGAGGCCGGCAAAAGCTCCGCCCTGCGGGCCTTGCGAAATCTGCTCTACGGCATTCCGGTGCGCTCCAACGACAATTTCCTTCATCCCTATCCACAGATGCGAATCGGGGCTGTCCTGAAGACCGGCAGCGGAAAGACACTCGAGATTATTCGCCGGAAGGGCAGGGTCGGGACTCTTCGCGACGCCCAAGACGACGCAATTGTTGAGGAGGCCGCACTTCAGCAGTTCCTCATGGGTGTCGACGCAGATCTTTTTGCCACCATGTTTGGCATCAGCCACGAGGATCTGGTCAAGGGCGGCAGGGACATCATCCAGGGCGGCGGGGATGTCGGCCGCCTCATCTTTTCGGCCGGTTCGGGCATTGCCAACCTTCGTGAAATCCAAACAGAGCTTGAGAGCCAGGCGGCGGCTCTTTTCCTTCCCCGCGGCCAGCGTGCCATCAACGAGCATTTGAAATTGCTGAAAGACAGCCAGAAAGAACTCCGAGAATCGCTGCTTACCGGCCAGGACTGGGTGAACCTCAACGAGGCGCTGCAAAGCGCAAAAACCCGAAAGAAGTCGGTCGATGCAGAGCTGGCCGAACGCCAAAAAGAACGCAATCGGTTTAAGCGCGTCGGCGAGGCCTTGCCCCTGATCGCCCGGCGCGCGGAGCTGATCGAGGAACTGGGCGAGTATGCCGGTGCCGTTTTGCTTTCGCCTGAATTTGCCGAAAAGCGTCGAGAGCTCAATGCCGAGCAGGTCGGCGCTGCCGGCCGCCGAAAGCAGGCAGGGCAAAACATCGAAGACTACCGGCGGGACATCGCCGAACTGGCACCCGAACCGGCCCTGCTGGAAAACACCGGGGCAATCGAGGAATTTCACCGAGAGCTGGGCAGTCAGCGCAAGGCGGCTAAAGACAGGATCGAATTGGTTGTCCGCCGGAAAACCTGCCTGGGAGAAGCACGCGCAATTCTGTGCAGCCTGCGCGACGACCTGAGCCTGGAGCAGGCGGAAACCCTTCGCATCCATAAAACCGAAGCAGTCCGGATACAGAAACTGGGTACGCTATTCGAGCGGATCCACGCCCGCATGGAGGAAAGCCGCGACAGGCTTCCTGAGATTGTGCGGGAAATCGCCGGAACCGAAGAAGAACTTGCCAGCCTGCCCGAAACCCGTGATATCGAGGAGCTGCAAAACTCCCTTGCCGAAGCCATTGAGCTGAGGACAATCGAAAAGCAGCTTTTCACCGAAACGGCGGAAATCAAGGCTTTCGAAAAGGCGGTTTCAATAGAGCAAAAAAAGCTGGGGTTCGAGACGCATCCTGCCGAAGACCTGGAACGCTTGCCGGTGCCGTCGCTCGAGACCGTCGGCGTGTTCGAGACGGACATGGCCGACGCGGCAAGTCGGATGAAAGACATCGAAAACGAAATCCGAAAAGCAAAAGCGGGGCTTGCCGAAACAGACCGTCAGATCGAAGCCGATCGCCTCCAACAGGAGGTACCCACGGAGGGCGACCTGCAGCAGGCGCGAGCTCTGCGTGATCAGGGCTGGCAGTTGATTGCAGGAATACTAGCAGACAAAGCGCCTTCCGAGGATGAGATCCGGGCGTTTCTGGACAATATGCAAGGGGCCCAAACCCTGGCAGCGGCTTTCCAAGAAGCGCTCACTGACGCCGATGCGGTGTCCGATCGGCTTCGGCGCGAAGCGGACCGGGTCGTTGCCAAGGCCCGCCTTCTGGCCGACCAGGCAGCATACCGGAAGGAGATCGACCAGGCTGAAAAAGAACGCCGGGATGCCGCCAAGCGTCGTGAGACCCTGGACACCCAATGGAATGACCTGTGGAAACCAAGCGGTGTATCTCCCCGCACACCGCGGGAAATGGCTCAGTGGATTCGTGATTTTCAGGCGCTGGCGTCGCGGATAGGCGAGCTTCGGATCCGCCGGAAAAAGGCCGATGCGTCGAGAGAACAGATCAGCGCGCAGCGGCAAAAACTCGTCGACTGCCTGAAAGCACTGGGTGAGCCGGAACCTGCTGGCGGGTTGTCGTTTTCAGGTCTTGTAAAGCGCGCCGAGGCATTGATCCAGAAAGAGCAGGAAAATTTACAGCGCCGAAATCAACTCGAGCGCGACAAAAAGCGGAAGGAAAAAGAGCGCAGTGCGGCAAAGGAGCGCCTCGCATCCACCGAAGCTGAGCTGAAGCAATGGCAGGGCCGGTGGCAGGAGGCCGTCGCCCCCATCGGTTTGAAAGCGGAGGCGCTTCCCGAGGAGGCGACCGCCTTTATGGAAGAACTCAAGGACCTGTTCGACAAGATCAAGGAGGCAGGCATCCTCCAGAGCCGAATCGAGGGAATCGACAGGGACGCCGACAGGTTTGCCGAAAAGGTGGAAAATCTCGTCCGTGTGGTTGCACCAGACCTTTCAGGACGCTCGTCCGAAGAAGCTGCAATGGACCTGCACCAAAGGCTCAAAAAGGCTGTGGAAGCCTCGACCCGAAAAGAGACTCTTCAAAAACAGCTGGAACAGGAAAAGAAGC
This sequence comes from Desulfobacterales bacterium, assembly GCA_021737185.1. Lineage (GTDB taxonomy): Bacteria > Desulfobacterota > Desulfobacteria > Desulfobacterales > CAFBRK01 > JAIPEL01. The sequence continues at coordinate 25,001 of JAIPEL010000037.1, forward strand.
GTTACGCCAAGGCCGAGGACGACATCTCCCGCATCGAAACCGAACTGGATGTTCTGTGCAAAGAGGCGCGGTGTGAAAATCCCGACCAGCTGGTGGAGGCCGAAAAGCGTTCGGATCGTCGCCGGCAGATAGAATCCGAATTAAAGGCTACAGACGAGCAGCTGCGGCATCTGTCGGCCGGCGCTACGGTTGAGGTCTTTGTCGCGGAGGCCGTAGAGATTGATCCCGATTCCATTGCCGGCCGCATCGAAAGATTGGAAGAATCGATCGAAGCACTCGAAGAAGAAAGGTCGAATCTGGACAAGGAAATCGGCGTTTACGACCATGAACTGAAAAAGATGGACGGCACGAGCCGTGCGGCGGCACTGGCCGAAGACATCCAGACGATTCTTGGCAGCATCGAGCGCCATGCCGAACAATACGCCCGGCTCAAAATCGCCGCCAAGGTGCTTTCCATGGCCATCGAGCGGTACAGCGAAAAAAGCCAGGGGCCGATTTTAAAGCGCGCATCGGAGCTCTTTTGCCGGATTACGCACGGCTCCTTTGAGGGCCTGCGGGCAGACCTGGACGAAAACGGCCAGCCGGTGATCGTGGGTTCGCGCCCCGGGAGCAGGGAATTCGTCGCCGTGGAGGCAATGAGCGACGGCACGGCCGATCAGCTCTACCTGGCGCTTCGTCTGGCGGGCCTGGAGATGTACCTTGAAAAGAACGAACCGCTGCCCTTTGTCGTCGACGACATCCTGATCATGTTCGACGACATTCGCGCCGCCGCCACCTTGGAGGTCCTGGCCGAACTTTCCAAAAGAACCCAGGTGATTTTTTTCACCCATCACCGCCACCTGGTCGATTTGGCGGAGCGGAATATCGATTCGGCCGCGCTGGTAACCCATACCCTGGAGCGGTGACGGGCGAGGGGACCTTATCTAAGGCGAAGGCGGGTCGTTTTTCGTCCTTGCCCTGAGCGAGGCGAAGATGAGTCGAGGGGTGTCCTCTGGTTTTTCAGACATCGGACCTCGGACATCGGACATCTGGCAGTTCCGACCTAGGACATCGGATATCCGATTGAACCCCGAATCCCGAACCTTGAACCCTGAACCTTGAGCCCTCATGTCCGTCTTTTCGAAAACGAAGCTTTTGCTGGTCAAAGCCGCCTGGCAAGCGATATCGAAACGGGTTTCCTATGATGTCGGCAATCGGGCCCTGCGGCTCCACCACGACCTTGTCGCACTGGCCGCCCGCCGGGCGATGAAAAAGGCCGAAGAGATCGAAGACGCCGGCATCGAGGCAAAAGACGGACGTTACCTGGTGAAACTGAAGACGGCAAACGGCGTCAAAGCAGACATCCCGATGATCCCGAAGCAGCTCGTGCTCGGAAAAGACCGGGTGAAAGTGGTCATCGAACTTCCGGAAGGCATCCGGGTGGCCCACGAAAAGGCCGTGTTGTCGTACATGGTCCGGTTCACGGACAAGGTGTTTCATTTCTCCGGCTCCCGGCTGGGCGGGATGCAAGACATCGACTACGATGGAAAGAAGAACCTGACCTACACCCGCCGGATCGAGGATTTTCCCCTGGCGCGCGTCTACAGCAAATACGTAAAGGAGGGGACGGTCCTGCCCATTGAAATTGCGCCCGACCACCTGGTGCTGGATCTGTCTCAGATGTTCCCGAAAGGCGTTCGCATCGACCTGAAGAAAATCCTGTCGGTAAAGAACCTTTTCCCTGCGGGCAAAAAAGGGGAACGAAATTGATGACAATCGACGAAATCCTGGAAGGCTTTCGCCGATTCCGGGGAAAATACGAGCGCTAGAGCGCTTGTCAAAATAACGTTCCGATAGCAAGGGTTGAGCTTGGTTGAGCGCATCGATTCAGCTTTATAAGCCGCACCCCAAGCGCTAAAGCGTCATGACGGACCCCGGACTCGATCCGGGGCGGGAATGACGAAAAAAAGATCGAAACCAACAACACGTTGAAAGAAGCGCTGTCCGCCATCTTTGGAGGCTTTCCAGAGGGCCTGCGGCAGAAGATGCGCCAGGGCCGCCGAAGCCGCAACCGAATATGTCAAGTCTCCGGATCTATCGGAGGAAGATGTGGCTCAAATTCAGAGAATGGCCGCTGAAGCGAGAAACTCATAAAGCAATAAAATGTCCCCTCAAGCTCTGGTTTTTCTGACATCCGACATCGGACATCCGACCTCCGCCTGCCGGGCGTAGCCTTGGCGAAGCCTGGACATCTGACCTCCGCCTGCCGGGCGAAGCCGGAGGCGAAGACTGGACATCCGGCCCTCTTCGACATCCGACCTCTGTTTTCGCTTAGCAGCCAGCAGCTCAGCAGCTTTCAGCAGCTCAAAGTCGGTGCGAAGCTTCAACAGGGGAACTGATGTAAACAGCGCGGGTAGGGAGATCCTGTGGAAACGCATAAAATCATGCCCGTCCCCCTTGGCCGTCGTCCCCCTTGGCCGTCAGTCTACGGGCAGATTGCGAGGGCTTTTTATGGGATCGAGGGGGTCACGGTCGATCGGAATCGCCTTCGTCCCCTCGTTATCGGCAACACCCGGCCACGCGACCGCTCCGAGGAGGAAATTGTCGGCTACCGGATGGCATTGAACTGGATACACACCGATTCACACAAGATACCGGTCACACCGGAAACCTGTCTTCGACTTCATTCCTTGGCCCAGGGCGGCACAAGCGGTGATGCCGGCCGGTGGAAAACGACGCAGAACGACACACTCGAAATTTTCCCGGATGGTCGACGAGAGGTGCGTTTTCAACCACTTGCGCCCGACCTTGTTCCCGAAGCGATGGAAGAGCTCTGCCTGTCCTATCGCAATGTGATCGATCAGTTGCAGGTTACACCGCTGCTCGCGACGGCCTGTTTTGTTCTTGATTTTCTTTGCATTCACCCATTTCGTGACGGCAACGGTCGCATATCCAGATTGCTGACGCTGCTTTTATGCTACCACCACGGACATGAAGTCGGAAGATACATCAGTTTGGAAAGAATTATTGAACAGAGCAAGCAGGACTACTACGAAGCCTTGAAAACAAGCTCCACGGGCTGGCATCTGGGGAAACACGATGTCCTTCCGTGGTTTACCTTTCTTCTTTCCACCTGGCGAAGGGCCTACCGCGAATTCGAGGAAAGGGCTGAAAGACAGCGCCCGAAGCGGGGGGCCAAAACCGATCTGGTGGAATATGCGCTTCAAAGCATGATCAGCTCTTTTGGGATCGCCGATGTGGAGCAGCTTTGCCCCAGTGTGAGCCGGGATACCATCCGCCTGGTCATGAACCGTTGGCGAAAGCAAGGCAAGCTGGAGATGCTGGGCAAAGGCAGGGATGCCAAATGGCAAAGAATAAAGGAAAGGTAGGAACACCACTTTAATGTAGGAATAAATGTGGGAGTATCGCTGTTCCCTTACGGCGGAAACTTGCTCACAAACGGGCATGAGAGGATTCAGATACATGATCGATCCTTTCAGTCCGCTTTATCATGTCGTTTTACGAATGAAGGACAAAATGCAACGAGTGGAAGGGAACATTTGCCGTTCCCGTCGCACCGGCCAAAAACAGGGTTTCCGACAGTCACAAAATATAGCAAAAAAAGCAAACGGGGTTTAATTCATTCATCCAAAGGAGGCTTTTATGAAAGCGCGTATTACCGATCAATGCATGGGCGATCGCAACTGCAATAAACTTTGTCCGGAGGTGTTTCTGTACGACGAAGACCAGATGCTGTCCATTGTTCAGTTTGATGTCATCCCTGAAAAATACGAAGATGTGGTGCGGCAAGCCGCCCAAGAGTGTGGTGCCGATGCCATCATTGTCGAAGAGTAAGCCGGGAGCCCGTCATGGTGAAATTTCGAGACAGTCAAACCGCCAAAAACCTTCTGATTTCCTTTGCCGGTGAATCCCAGGCCCGCAACCGTTACACCTATTTTTCTCGGCAGGCCAGAGAAGACGGATTTATTCAGATCGCCGACATCTTTGAAGAGACCGCCGGTCATGAATGCGAGCATGCCCTGCGGTTTTTTAAATTTTTCAACGGCGGTGAAATGCAGATCAGCTGGCAGTACCCAGCCGGTGCCATCAAAAGCACCTATGAGAACCTGCTGGCTGCCGCCGACGGGGAACGCTACGAGCATACCCAGATGTATCCGGGCTTTGCCAGAACAGCCCGCGATGAAGGATTCACTCGCGCGGCCGACACCTGGGATGCGGTCAGCGTGTCCGAAAAACAGCACGAAAAGCGCTACCGCGAGCTTGCGGCCAACATTGAAGCCAACCGTGTTTTTACCCGGGACCTGGATACGGTCTGGCGCTGCCGCAACTGCGGATACCTGCATGCGGGCACCGAGGCGCCGGACAAATGTCCTGCCTGCGTCAAACCACAGGGGTATTTCGAATTGCTGGGGGAGAACTGGTAAAAAAAGCTTGGCGAAGACGGGTCGTCTGTCATCTCGTATGAAACTTCATCATTCCCGGTCCGTCATCCCGGCCGTAGCGAAGCCCCGCATCAAGTGCGGGATAAACTTCGAGCCGGGATCCAGAAATACCTGGATTCCCCCGGATCGGAGTCCGGGGCAGGCTTGTCAAGCCCGGAATGACGGCCTGAGAAGTTTCACGTTTGATCAAACTGATCGCCTCGCGGTCAGCGGCGGGGCTTATGTGAAACTTCGACCGAGGCCGGCGGCAATAACCGACTTGCCCCCGCCTTGGGTTTTGGAGGTTGGAGGGCCACGCTCCGTCGTGGCCGGCATTTGGTCGTTACCGGCAGCACGGACTAGACTGCGCGCGTCCCTCCACCGGCAGGGGCTTCGACATAAGTTTCAGGTTTGATCAAGCATAATAAAGATCTTGTAATTTTGTAAATTGGAACATATGGTTCCAATATGCAAAATTATATCCCCCGTTTCATTACCGACAGGGTCGAAGAAAGGCTGCGGGCCATGCCGGCGGTTGCCATTCTCGGACCGCGCCAGTATCAAAACGATCTGCTGGGCCATCCGGTCTACGGCGCCTCCTGGGAGGGTTTCGTAATCGAGAATATCACAGCCGCCCACCGCCAGTGGCGTCCGTATTTCTATCGAAGCGCCTCCGGTGCGGAAATCGATCTGGTGCTCGAAAAGGGACAAAAGCGGGTGGCCGTAGAGGCCAAGGCCTCCACTTCCCCGGAGGTCAAGCGAAGCTTTTTCAATGCGCTGGAGGATGCAAAGATCGACGAGGCCTGGATCGTTGCCCCTGTTGATGAATCCTATCCTTACAGGAAAGGGGTAACAGTTGCCCCCCTGGAGGTCGTCATCCGTCAAATCGGGCAGCACTGAAGCCTCTCCATCGCCTGCACCGCCCGTCCTCCGTTTGCCACGGCGTAGACTTCTACCCCTGGAAGTTTTAAGGTATCTATGCCCAGCCCGCCGCAGGCGTGTGCTCTTTGCGGCACTCTGCGCCAATCTTTAGTAATCATTTCCAGAATCTTCAGACCATCTCCTCCGCGTCCAAACCTCCATCAAGAAAAACAGGAAGAAATGTCGCAAAATGCGGCTATAAAGCAATGGACGTCCCGGAACCCCCCATGATATTGGAAAATCAAGTGTTTGCGAGGCAGGCCCTTTTAAAATCATAATTTAGAGGATGATGATGCCTTTAGCCCGTTGCTGTTTTCCCGTCCTTTCTGTCATTTCGCTTTTTCTGACAATATCCACAATCCAACCGCACACCGCACTTGCCGACACCATCTTTCTGAAAAACGGCAGAACCATTGAGTCTCCCAGCGTCTGGGAGGATAATGGGTTGATCAAGGCCGAAATCCACGGCCAAGTGGTCGGGTATCCCAAAGAGCAGGTGGCAAGCATTCGAAGAGCTCATAACCCAGCGAAAGACGATTACGCGGCCAACCAGAAATCACCTCATATCCAAGCCTCGCCGCCGAAAAAAAATTCCAGACCTATTTCTGGAAGCAGGCAGCTGACCGCTGGATTGAAAGAAATATTCTTACGGATAGCAATATTCGTTTCGATTGCAGGTGTACTGATATTGGGGCTCAAATTTTTTGCAATTAAATTTTTCAAGTCCGCCGTTTCAGAAATTTTTAAAAAACAAACCGTCACGGATCTTCAGTACCAATCCCGCAATAGACTTTTTTCTCCAGCCGAATTTGCGTTTTCTAAAATACTCGAACAAGCAGTTGGAGAATCATACGCAATTTGCCCGAAGGTGCGTCTTGCCGACGTCATCGAGGTCAAATCGAACAATTTCCGTTCCAGTTGGAGTAATCCTTTTAGGCGGATTTCCCAAAAGCACCTGGACTTCGTAATATGTGACCATGAAAACATGGGGATCATCGGGGCCGTAGAACTCGACGATAGGAGTCATCTCAGGGCTGATCGAAAAGAACGGGATCAATTTGTGGACCAGGCGCTCCAAAGCGCCGGCATACCGATTCTTCACCAACCGGCTAGGGGGAAGTATTCCATCCAAAAGTTGAGGTCAGACCTTGCAGAAACTCTTGGCATCCTATTCGAAGAACCAGAGAGCGGCGGTGTTGACATCGGCATTGATGAAGCTCCAAAAGAGCAGAGCAACCGAGTTTCGGTACTTATAGAAAAAGCTGTCGCCACCTGTCCAGACTGTGGCGGAAAATTGGACAAGAGGAAAATTGTTCATGGAGGCCACACTGGCAAAGTCATTCTTTCCTGCAGAAATTACCCGAAATGCAAGCATGTGGTCCAGTTCAGGAAAGATCTGGGAGATGATCCGATGCCTTCCGAACCCAAGGTTACCATATCTGCCGACGACGTAGACGAAGAACTGGAGCGGCGAGAACCGACACTGGATTGAGTATTTTGAAATCGATGGACCCGAAAACCATCCAAGAACGCTTTTCTGACATCACCGTTTGGCAACAGGGCGGGCAACGTGGTTGGGGGACGGCAATTGCTTTATAACTTTCTCTATTGTTTACGATCTATAAAGGTTCAGGCCACAAAAATGGTGGGGTGGAAACTTATAAACCAATAGAATGTCCCCTAAACCGTCCCCTAACCCGCGGGAAATTAAAGACAGGCCGGCAATCTTGTGGAAATTGGTCAACGTTTGCGGCCATTTTTTGTTGCCTGGGGTCACGCCAACATGTTGAAAATACGTTGGATCACTTGAAAAATGGCCTCGATTTTGGCCTTATATCGTCCTTTTTGTTCCAGAAAACGGCGTTATAAAGAATGTGGACGCCATTTCCAGGCGGAGGTGGCCCTGCTCGCTATCCCGACGCCTTGGTGATCATTTTCCCCACTTCAGAGAAAATAACCAGGGTCCGTTGTTCGGGCAGCATCGACTTAGTCCCTTATTTGATCCCCAATTGGCCCCCTGGAAGGAACTCGCCTTTCTTCACCCCTTTCGCATCGCCATGGAAGCGGAAAAAAAAGAGGCGCCGGTGAATCAAAGCGCCTCCCTTGCATTTGCCGCATCAAGCGGCTCTATCGGCAAATCAGCGGTTTTTCCATTTACGGACCTTATCCTCCCAGTAGTAGAGTTTTCGGGCCCCCTCCGGCTGTTTGGAGATCATGTACAAAAGCTGAAACTCATTCGGATTGATGGCCTTGAGTTCGTCTACGACGCGATTCGGGACGAAGACGTAGTTCATGTGGGCCGGAACCGAAACCACCGCCTCCTGCTCCTTTTCGTAAACCAGACCGGGAACCTCGGTCGGGGTCTTTTCGAATTCGGCAAAGAGGAAAATGGTCAACTGCCCGCACAAATCGACTGCCGGATCGATTTCGTCCCACCGGACGATCACGCCGTCTTCGTGTTTGTAATCGACCTTGAGCGATTTGGGATCGATGGCAGGAATGTCCTCTTTTCCGGGAACATCGGATATATCCGGAAACTGATATACGCTTCCGTCACTGAACGTGAGTTTAACCTCGAAGTATCCGACGTGGGGGATCTCCCACTGGATTCCGGGGGAAAAACCACTTTCAAAAAGCTGCTCGGGTATCTTGAACACCATGTCCTTGGCGGGATACCAGTCTTGCGCCATCCAACCGCATCCGGTGTAGCTTCCGATGTACAAACGGTAATCCAGAAGTTCACTTTTGATTCCGGAATCGCCGATATGAAACGTGTAGCTGACGGGGTACCGCCCCTCGTAGTTTTCATTATACTCATACTCATAGTAATAAATCGTAACCGCAGCGATTTGCGAAATGCTATCAACGCTTATTCCGGCCGGACCGGCATTGGAAAAGGAGAGACGGTATTCGGATTCGCTTACCAATTTCCTGTCGACCTGATCCCTGAATTGAATCATCCACTCGTTTACATTCCACCCGTCGGCGATCGACCCATCTTCCGATGCCGCTGCGGTTACTGCCATAGACAGCATCAGGATCGAAACTGTCACCAAAACCAACAGACCCTTTTTCATGGTTGACTCCTTCCTCTGTGTCGGTGGGCGTTTGTATGAAAAAAAAAGACTGAAAAACACGCCGCATGCGACCGCTGCTGAAAGGTGACTGCCAGCAATGCCTGAAAACCGAAGCTGTGTGTGTTTTACATTTGTCTAAAATGCGATGCGGATGGAACGTCAGAGTATTCTGGGATTTTGTTTTGTGTAACGCAAAGCTAGACAAAATGTCAATGTTTCCTTTTCTCCTTTTGAGAGAATTTCCGGGTCCGACCACGGCAACATATCGAAGATACAATGTATTGGTTCCAAAAAACCTTGGATTTTGCTTTTTTTAGCCGAAAGCTTCCTTCGAGGAAAAGATTCTTGTCAGAGGGACGGGCATGATTTTATGCTTTTCTATAACCTTACTACCCTCCAGAGCTTGTAGTGCCTGTCCCTGGCCTTAACCGAAGTGGGAACATGGGGATGTGGGAACATGGGGACGGGGATGATTTTATGCGTTTCTATTGATGAACTGATCGCCGTTGATCGGGATAGGTATTGTATGATATTGGAAAATCAAGTGTTTGCGAAGGAGGTCCTTTTAGAGCGCTTGTCATAATAACGTTCCGATAGCAATAATTGACGCTTGATTGAGCGCATTGATTCAGTTCTAGTGGGAACATGGGGACGGGGATGATTTTATGCGTTTCTATTGATGAACTGATCGCCGTTGATCGGGATAGGTATTGTATGATATTGGAAAATCAAGTGTTTGCGAAGGAGGTCCTTTTAGAGCGCTTGTCAAAATAACGTTCCGATAGCAATAATTGACGCTTGATTGAGCGCATTGATTCAGTTCTATAAGCCGCACCCCAAGCGCTCGAAGTGGTTCTTATTTTACATATAGGGATTGTCAAACAGCCGATCTATGACCTTGAGTTCGCGGGACGCCAGTTCATATCAAGCTCTCTCAAACGGAACGGATGATCCGGCTTGCCTCTACCCATAGACCCGACTTGGTCCCGACTTGGTCCAAGCCTGGCCACTTGGTGGATGTTTAGGCATAAAAATGAAAACCGTTAAAATGGTGGTTTCTTCCCGCAACAAAACAAACCGGTGCTTTTTGAAAGCATTCGAGGGCGATTCCCAGGGCACCTACATCAGCTTCGAATCTCCCGAACTGATCTTCAAGGTACTGACCCGCAAGCGATGGGAGCTACTCAGGACCATGACCGGTGCAGGCCCGATGTCAATTCGGGAGGCGGCCCGAAGGCTCGAAAGAGACGTCAAAGCGGTCCATAGCGACGTGCACGCTCTTCTAGACGCCGGCATTCTTCAAAAGACCGACAGCGGCCCCATCGAATTTCCGTTCGACGCGGTTCACGTGGATTTCATGCTCGAAGCGGCTTGAACACATTCCTCCCCCTCGGCGCAAGCCACCCATTTTCTCCCAAACCGGCTCAAAGCCCTTTTGGGGTAAAAAGACGGCTGGTCCGTGATTCACCGCTGTAACGGCATTGACCGTTCAGATGGGGTTGAAGCTACGGTAATTGGATATCGATCAATCATTCTGAGCGGCCCGGTCCAGGACATCGGCCACCCACTTGTTGATGCTCTTGCCGCTGGTCTCGGCTGCCGTTGCTATGGCGGCGTGAACATTGGGTGGGATACGGAGGGTCAGCTTTCCTGAATACGGTTTGTCCGGCTTGGTTCCCAGCTTCTTGCAGGTGGCAAGATAGTCGTCTACGGCTTCCCTGAAGGCGCTTTCCAGTTCGTCTACCGTTTTGCCATGAAAGGTAATGATATCTCTGATCCCCGCCAAACGACCGAAAAAAATCCGGTCATCGGAATCGAA
>JAIPEL010000155.1 GCA_021737185.1 Desulfobacterales bacterium
AGCGGTGGTCGCCGGCGCCGACGGCATCTTCACCGAGGTTCATATCGACCCGGCCCGCGCTCTTTGCGACGGCCCGAACTCCCTGCCCCTTGACGCCCTTTCCGGCCTGTATGCGGAACTGAAGGCGATCCGTTCCGCCCTCGAGCGGGCAGAAAGTTGAATGGTTGATTCGTTGACTGGTTGAATGGTTGAATGGTTGAATGGGTCATTCGGTGATCGTAGAAAGGGGAGGTTTTCCCAATTAACCAATCAACCAATTGACCGATCAACCGCTCCCAAGGGGCTCTCATGGCACAGCTGAATAAAGAAGATCTCTCGGCGGCCCTGTCCCGTGTCCGTCTCCTGCTCCTCGACGTAGACGGTGTGCTGACCGACGGCCGGATCATCTACAATGACCGCGGCGAGGAGACAAAAGTCTTTCACGTCAGAGACGGTCTGGGCCTCCGGCTCCTGATCCAGGCCGGCATCGAGGTCGGCATCGTCACCGGCAGAAGCTCCCGGGCGCTGTTTCACCGGTGCCGGAACCTGGGCATCACCCGGGTCCACGACGGCGTCAAAGACAAGGTGGCCGCGCTGAAATCGATTCTTGCCGAGGCCGGCCTGGAAAAGGGCCAGGCGGCCTTTGTAGCCGACGACCTTCCGGACCTCGGGATCATGGGACGGGTCGGGCTTGCCGTAGCCGTTGCCGACGCCGCCCCCATCGTGCGCGAGCGGGCCGACTGGGTGACGACAGCCCCCGGCGGAGGCGGCGCCGTAAGGGAGGTCGCCGAAGCGATCCTCGCCGCCCAAGGAATCTGGGAGCAGGTCCTGAAAAGGCTTTCGCCGTGAAGAAAGGCGGCTTTTTTGCCGGAAGGCTGCGCAGCGTGATCTTCGCGGTCATGCTGCTGGCCGTAGGGGCGTTGGCCGCCGTCTATGCCGTCTACCGCGCCGGCATCGATCCCGGTGCGGATCTGATGAAAAAGATGCCCTCCGGGACCAGCCTGAGCATCGAAAACCTGCGGCACACGGCCGCACGGCACGGCCGAACCGAATGGGAGCTCACAGCGGCCGCCGCTCGGATGATACCGGAAAAAAACGCCGCGGCGTTGGACGAGGTGTCCGTCGTCTTCTACATGGACAACGGCAGCCGCGTGCATCTGACAGCCGACAGCGGCATCCTGGAAACCGGGACCAATGATCTGACCGTGTCCGGAAACGTGATCGTACGCCGGGACGAATACCGGCTGGCCACCGAAACGATCCACTACCGCCACCGGGCGCGCACACTGGCGGCGGAAAACCCGGTAACGATTTCCGGCGACGCGCTGTTTCTGGAAGCCGACACCGCCGTATTCGACCTGGACACCCGAAAGCTTCGTTTCGAAGGGGGCGTGCATGGTGCCATCGACCAAAAACTGGAGATGTAAATGGATGGCCGCGGTGCTGGCCGCGGCGGCCTTCTGGGCAGCGGCATCCCTGACCGAGCCCTTTGCCGCAGAAAAGCCCGCTCCGGCCGAAAAAATCGACATTCGCAGCGACCGTTTGGAAGTGGACATCGAAGGCCGGGTCGCTGAATTCAGCGGCCGGGTGATGGCCCGCCAAGGGGAGACAACCATCGAGGCCGGCCGGATCCGGGCCTATTACAAGGAGGGCGGCAAAGACTCCATCAATGCGCTGGAGCGGATCGAAGCTTACGAAAACGTGAGGATTCGATTCGAAAACGGCCTTGCAGAGTCCCCGGAGGCGGTATACAATATGGACTCTCGCGTGTTTGTGCTGATCGGCGAAGGGTCGCGGGTCACCAGCGGAAAAAGCCAAATATCCGGCAACCGAATCACCCTTCACCAGGATGACGGCCGGGTGATCGTCGAAGGCGGAAGCAGCGGCCAGGTCGAGGCCGTGTTCTACCCCGAGGAAGATAATGCAACACCGAAGTGATCGATCCGTGAAGAGACGGGAGCCATGCCGAGGCTGAGGCTTGACAGCCTGGTCAAGATCTACCACGGCCGGACGGTAGTCGACAGCGTCAGCCTGGAGGTGGGCAACGGTACCGTTGTCGGGCTTCTGGGACCCAACGGCGCGGGCAAGACCACGACGTTTTACATGACCGTGGGAATGGTCCGCCCCGACGGCGGAAGCGTGTTGATCGACGAAGACGACATCACCGCGGCGCCCATGTACATCCGGGCAAGGAAAGGGTTGGGGTACCTGCCCCAGGAAGCGTCGATTTTCCGCAAATTGACCGTCAGGGAAAACATTCTGGCAGTGCTGGAAATGCACCCGATTTCTGCGTCCGAGCGCAAGGCCCTGACGCAGCGGCTGATAGAAGAGCTTGGCATCGCCAGGCTCGCCGCCCAGCAGGCGAGCAGTCTTTCCGGTGGAGAGCGCAGAAGGCTGGAGATCGCCCGGGCGCTGGCCACCGGCCCCAGCTTTATTCTGCTCGACGAACCGTTTGCCGGCATCGACCCCCTGGCGGTGATCGACATCAAAAAAATTATCGCCCATCTGAAGGAACGGGGAATCGGCATTATCATTTCGGATCACAACGTCAGGGAAACACTGGAAGTTTGCGACGAAGCCTATATCCTGAGTGACGGGAAAATCATCGAATCCGGGGCGCCGGAAACCATCGCCGCCAGCAAGACGGCCCGGCGGATCTACCTCGGGGAGACCTTCAGGCTCTGATCATGGCAATCGAACTCCGACAGCAGCTGCGACTGACCCAGCAGCTGATCATGACCCCCCAGCTGCAGATGGCCATCAAGCTGCTGCAGCTGTCGCGGTTGGAGTTGATGGACATGATCCGCCAGGAGCTCGAAGAAAACCCCGCCTTGGAGGAGATCCAGGAGATCTCCGCCGAAGAAGCCGCTGCCGACCCGGGTGAGGTCGAGACCCCGCCCGAAACCGATGCCCAGGAAGTGACCATCGAGGAGCGCATTCCGGATGATATCGACTGGAGCAACTACATCGAGGAATACAACGTACCCGGCCGGGTCAGCCACGAAGCCGAAGACCGGGAATCACCGCGGTATGAATCCTTCATCGCAGAACGGAAATCTCTCAGCGACCACCTGCTCTGGCAGCTTCTGATGACGGTCCCGACGCCCGAAGAAGAGCACATCGGTAGCCTGATCATCGGCAACCTGAACCGCGACGGCTATCTTGACATGCCTTACGAGGACCTCATCGCCTCCAGCGGGGCGCCGGCAGAGCAGGTCGGTTCAGTGCTTGCGGTGCTGCAGACCTTCGACCCGGTGGGGGTTTGCGCCCGGGATATCGGAGAGTGTCTGATGATCCAGGCGCGGCACTACGGCCTGGACAACAGCCTGGTCACCGAGATCATCGCCCGCCACCTGTCCCATCTGGAAAACCGCAATTACAAGGCCATTTGCAAGGCCCTGAAGGTGAGCATGGATGAAGTGGTCGAGGCAGTAAACATCATCAAAAGCTTTGAACCCCGCCCCGGCCGTCAGTTCTCCGACGAAGAGCCCCTGTACATCAATCCAGACATTTACGTCTACAAGATGGAAGACGACTTTGTCATCATGCTCAACGACGACGGCATGCCCAAGCTCCGGGTCAACTCTTTTTACCGCCAGGCCATTGCCGGCGGCGGGAAGGTTTCGGCCCAGGCCAAAGACTATATCCAGGAAAAAATGCGGTCGGCGGCCTGGTTGATTCGCAGTATCCACCAGCGGCAGAAGACAATCTACCGCGTCATGGAAAGCATCGTCGGCTTCCAACGGGACTTTTTCGAAAAGGGGATCGCCCATCTCAAACCGATGGTCCTTCGGGACGTGGCCCAGGACATCGGCATGCACGAATCGACCATCAGCAGGGTCACCACCAACAAATATGCCTATACCCCCCAGGGCATTTTCGAGTTGAAGTATTTTTTCAACAGCTCCATCAACCGGATTCACGGCAGCGCCATCGCCTCGGCCAGCGTAATGGACAAGATCAAGCAGATCATCGAAGGCGAGGACCCCAAAAAACCTTACAGCGACAGTAAAATTGCCCAGCTCCTCAAGGAGGATAACATCGACATTGCCCGTCGGACGGTGGCCAAATACCGCGAGATGCTCCGGGTGCTGCCGTCCAACAAGCGCAAACAGATCTAGGAGGCCATGCGTATGCAAACTTCTGTTACCTTCAAGAATATCGAACCGTCGGATAGCCTGAAAAAATATGTCGGCGAAAAGCTCAACCGGTTCGATAAATATCTGTACAATCCGGCCGAGGCCAACGTGGTTCTTTCCGTGGAAAAGTTCCGGCACATCGCCGACGTGAACATCGTCGGCGACGGGCTGACCATCAAGGGCAAGGAAGAGACCGAAGACATGTACTCGGCCATCGACATGGTCCTGGACAAGCTCGAAAAACAGATCAAGAAAAGCAAACAGAAGATCCGGGATCGCCGGGGCGGCTCCCGTGCCAAGGAAAAAGGAACCATGACCGACGTCGTCGCCCAGGGCCCCGAAGAGGCCCCGGGGGAGGTCATGATCAAGTCCATCGAATACAAGCCGATGGACATCGACGAGGCGATCATGCAGATGGATCTGGTTACCAACAACTTTCTGGTCTTTACCAATGCGCGCACCGACAAGGTCAATGTGCTCTATCGGCGCAAGGCCGGCAACTACGGATTGATTCAACCGCTTGGCTGAACCTATGAAGATACTTGATGTTCTGACACCAGAGGCCATCGTGGCCGATCTGCAGGCCCGGGACAAGAAAAGCGCGCTCGAGGAGCTGGCCACGCCCGTGGCACGGCTGGCCGATGTCAGCGCCGAAGAAATGGTCCGCGTGCTCATGGAGCGGGAACGACTCGGCAGCACCGGCATCGGCGGAGGCATCGGCATTCCCCACGGCAAGATGAAAGACCTCGACAGTCTGTATCTGGGCATCGGACTCAGCCGCCAGGGGATCGATTTTGAATCCATCGACAACAAGCCGACCCACATCTTTTTTCTCCTGGTGACCCCGGAAAATTCCACAGGCCTTCATTTGAAGCTGCTGGCGCGGATCTCCCGTATTTTAAAAAACGAACCGTTCAAGGAAAAGCTTGCCTCGGCAGCGGACCGGGACGAGATCTACGAGGCGATCCGGAAAGAAGACGAGGAGTTCTGAATCAGGAGCCGGCCGGGCCCGGACCCCCAAAGCGCCCATCAGCACCGCCGCTCCAGGGTCCCGTCAAAGTCCAAAAATGGAGGGCCACGCTCCGTCGTGGCCGCCCGCGGCCGGACGCGACGGAGCGCGTCCCTCCGTTCGGACGCGACAGAGCGCGTCCCTCCAATTGTCGATACGACCGGCGCCCTATCAAGGGTTCGTCCGCTGCGCGGACTTTGGCGGAGCCCTGACTGCCGCCCCCCCTTTGCTTGACATTTTCTATTGGCACAACTCGTCCGATCCGCCCCTGGCCGGCGGGTCGGACGGCGCATGCCCATGCAGGGTGAATCGCCCGCCGCAGCAGGCACAGGGTGTATCCATGATGAAAACTTCGCCCATTATCATCATCACCGGCCGGTCCGGATCCGGGAAAAGTACGGCCATGGCCGCCCTGGAAGACGCCGGGTTCTACTGCGTCGACAACATGCCGGTGATGCTGCTGCCGCAGTTTTTAGCGCTTTCGCTCAGCCGGGAGGCCGCAGGCCTTTCGCTGGTCATGGACCTTCGCGAAAGGGGGTTCTTATCGGCGTATCCGTCGGTGCTCGACCGGCTGCAAAGGCAAGGGTACCGCTTTGAAATCATATTTCTGGAGGCCGATGAAGAGACCCTGCTACGCCGCTACAGCCAGACGCGGCGGCAGCACCCGTTGTCGGGCGACGGGGGGCTGGTAGACGCGGTCCGGGCCGAGGCCGAGATGCTCAAGCCGCTGCGAAAGAATGCAACCCGGGTGATCGACACCTCCCGGTGTTCGGTGCACGAGCTGCGGGCGATGATCCTGGAAATCGCTCAAACCTACGTTGAGCCGGCGCCGATGCGGATCAACATCATCTCCTTCGGCTTCAAGTTCGGACCGCCCCGGGAAGCCGACCTGGTCTTTGACGTTCGATTCCTGCCCAATCCGCATTTTGACGAGGCCCTCAGGCCCATGGACGGTGAAGCCGACAAAATCCGAGAATATATCTTGAACCCTGAAAAATCGCGCTTATTTTTAGCCAAATTGTTTGCTTTGCTCGATTATTCGATTCCACTATACAAACAAGAAGGAAAAGCCTATCTAACCATCGCCGTCGGCTGCACGGGAGGAAGACACCGCTCCGTTGCCGTTGCACGGGCCTTGTATGAGCACATCACTCAGCCCGACCCCCAGTCCGGTTTTCAGGTCGAAATCCATCACCGGGACATTTTCCAGGACTAGACCCGCCTCGGCAGCACGGCAAGGAGAAGAAAAAAAGGACGCTACACCATGATCGGTATCGTTATCGTGACTCACAGCCAGTTGGGAGAGGCCCTGATCGAAGCTTCTGAATTCATTCTCGGCAGCCGGCCGGAGGCCGTTTGCGCGGTGTCCATCGACATCAACGAAAGCGCCGAAAAACTGCGGAAAAAAATCGCGGACAGCCTCAAGAAAGTGGACAAAAAACAGGGCGTGATCCTTTTGACGGACATGTTCGGCGGCACCCCCTCGAACCTGAGCTACTCCTTTTTGGAAGAGGGGCGCATCGAAGTGCTGTCGGGCGTCAATCTGCCGATGGTGGTCAAGGCGGTCAACAGCCGGGAAAAAATGAGCCTGACTGAAATGGCCGAGGCCTTGGAAAACTACGGAAAAAAGAGCATCTCTCTTGCCAGCGGCCTGTTGAAGGGAAACAAACGCACCTGAATTTTTGCTTCAGCCCTAACGGTCTAAAACACCGAAAGTCCATTTTACTAGGAATTTTAATCTAAATTTAATTTTCTCCCTGCTGCTTGTTGTAGCGAAGCGGAGATCCCGCTCTGCGGGGCAGCGGAGAGAAAATTAAATTTAAAGGAGGCAGCATGAGCGTAAAGATAGGGATCAACGGTTTTGGCAGAATCGGACGCATGGTATTTCGCGCCGCTTTGAATCATCCCGAGGTCGAAGTCGTTGCCATCAACGACCTGATGGATGCAGGCACCATGGCCCACCTGCTCAAGTACGATTCGGTCCACGGCACCCTTCCCCAGGAGATCGCGGCCGAAGATGGCGCCATCAGCGTCGACGGCCGGCAGATTGCCATCACATCGGTCAAGGACCCGGAGCAGATCGATTGGAAGTCGAAGCAGGTGGACATCGTCGCCGAATGCACCGGCCTTTTCCGGGATGCGGCCGGCGCCGGCAAGCACCTTACGGCAGGGGCCCGGAAGGTGATTATCTCCGCCCCTGCCAAGGATCCGGATGTGACCGTCGTCATGGGCGTCAATTCCACCGCCTACGACCCCCGGGAGCATCACATCATCTCCAACGCTTCGTGCACGACCAACTGCCTGGCCCCGGTGGCCAAGGTCCTGCTGGAAAATTTCGGCATCCGGGCCGGGCTGATGACCACGATCCATTCCTACACCGGAGACCAGCGTCTGCTCGATTTTCCCCACAAAGACCTGCGGCGCGCCCGGGCGGCGGCGCTTTCGATGATTCCCACCACCACCGGCGCGGCAAAGGCCGTGGCGCTGGTGCTTCCCGAACTGGAAGGAAAGCTCAACGGGCTTGCCATCCGGGTGCCGACGCCCAACGTTTCGATCGTCGACGTGGTGGTCACCATCGAAAAAGACGGCGTGACGGTGTCCGACGTCAACGAGGCCCTCAAATCGGCTGCCGAAGGAGAGCTTTCCGGCATCCTCGGCTACAGCGACGCCCCGCTGGTCAGCTCGGACTACAACGGCTGCACCCTGTCTTCCATCGTTGACGGCCCGACCACCTACGTGGTGGGCAACATGGTCAAGGTCCTGTCCTGGTACGACAACGAAGCCGGCTACTCCAACCGGATGGTGGATTTGGCCGCGCTTATCGGAAACCAGCTGTAAAAAGGCTGGGAGGCGGGGAAGCTGGGAAGCTTTGAATTTCACAAGATTTATGCCTTCGTAAAAAGTCCGGATTATTCTTTTTCCGTCATTCCCGCGAAAGCGGGAATCCAGTGTTTCCAAATACTTCTGGATGCCGGATCAAGTCCGGCATGACGCTCCGGGGACTTTTTACGAAACTATCAATATTGATGGTTTCGTAAAAAGTCGCCATTTTCTTTTTTTTGTCATTCCCGCGCAGGCGGGAATCCAGTTATTTCAGTTGGTTCTGGGCTCCCGCCTTCGCGGG
>JAIPEL010000156.1 GCA_021737185.1 Desulfobacterales bacterium
CGGGATCCAGAAATACCTGGATTCCCCCGGATCGGGGTCTGGGGCAGGCTTGTCAAGCCCGGAATGACGGCCTGAGAAGTTTCACGTTTGATCAAACTGATCGCCTCGCGGTCAGAGGCGGGGCTTATGTGAAACTTCGACCGAGGCCGGCGGCAATAACCGACTTGCCCCCGCCTTGGGTTTTGGAGGTTGGAGGGCCACGCTCCGTCGTGGCCGATATTTGGCCGTTACCGGCAGCTCGGACGCGACGGAGCGCGTCCCTCCACCGGCAGAGGCTTCGACGCAAGTTTCAGGTTTGATCAAACTGGCCGGTTAAGACCCAACGATTCATATAAATCTCCCGCCGGAGAATCTTGATGCCTTCGTAAAAAGTCCGAATTTCCCTTTTTCGTCATTCCCGCGCAGGCGGGAATCCAGTATTTTCTGATACTTATAAAGGCCAGATCAAGCGCGACGAAAGTTTCGGGTACTTTTTACGATTTCATCAATCTTGAATCTTGAATTTGGAATTTTGAATCCTGCCTGTGCCTTAGCCGCGTGCCGGCTAGTACCGTAAAATCGCTGCTGCCGCCGCGTGTTCTTCGGGCATCTGGTCCTTTGTCAGGGCATACACCTTGCCGCTGTGCTTGATCGTTTCCACCGCGGCCAGATCCAGCAGATCCTCCCCATCGGTTGAATCTTCATCGAACACCGCTGTTTCGTTTTTATCCGGATCGAAGCTTCCCGGTCTCCGGGCGTCGATATCGATGAAAAGAGTGTCCACCCGCCCGTATGCGGCATGGGGCACAACCGTCTGCACACCCGCGGCGGTGTATCCCTTTCCGGCCAGTTCGCGGTACCGCTTTTTATCCTCCCGCTGGCTTTTTTCCAGCTCCGGGCGGACGATTTCCCATGCCTTTTGATGCAGCTCCTCGGCGCGCAGGGTTTCCGGATTGCCCCTGACAACCTCTTTCATCACCCGCCGATACGAGCTGGCCTCTTTGAATATGGGAAGCAGATATTCCACGCCGGCCAAAACCAGAGGCACTTCCTGCTCTGGGAGAATGTCCGACAGCCCCCGGTCCATATCCTGGAAATAGCGAAGCAGTTCATCCTTGTTGTCATCCACGCTCACTCCATGGCCGTGGAATATGGCCGGCCGATTGCCGCCGCCTCCGGCAGCGCCGGTGTGGAACTGAAGCTGGTACTGCTTGCTGTCGTATTTAAGCGATTCTGCGATGCCTTCGGGCACATCGACCAGGTCGATTTCCATCGCGTTGTATCTCGTACAGGAAAACAGCCGCACCTCTTTCTGGCTCAAGGCGAGCACGTAAAAGCGGCCGTCTGCCATAAACAGCGGGATAAGCGGCTTGACGTAGAAGCGCTTTCCGGCGACAAATTCTTCTTCAAAAGAGACCGGCAGCTTATAAAACAGAAACGTGCCGGCGGCGAGGAATACTGCAAGCCCGCTGCTCTGGTAGCGCCAGAAATAGTCGTTTTCCAGCAGGCGGCGCCCCTGTTCGACCATCTCGTAGAGCATTTTTTTGTTCGCCCCGTTTTCCTGGATTTCCTTCTCCGCCTTTCTCAGCAGGTTTTTAAAGCGGATCCGCTGTTCGTCAACCGTCGCTGCCCCAGGCTCGGTCGGCATGTACATGGAAATGCACAAATCGTCTTCGATGTCGCTCAGGCGTTTGAGGTCTTCCATGGTGAAGTTTTTCATTGGTCCTCCGTTATTTAGTGCGCAAAGCGCATAGTGCATGGAGCATGGAGCACAAGGCTAAAGAAAAGACAGCGGATAACAGCAGATGACGCTGAAAGAAAAATCTGCTTTTACTCTATGCCCTATGCTCTATGCCCTATGCTCTATGCGTTTTTGTTATTCTTTCCACCCTTCCGGCGGCTCCACCTGCGGCTCGTCGACCTTCGACACACGGCTGCCGGGCTTGTCCACGATTTGGACGGTGCTGGCCTGGGGCCCTTTTTCGCTGTCTGTGGGGAAATATCGCACGCCGGTGCCGATCTCCAGCCGATCGAAATCATCATCTGCGACGGCGTTTTTATGAAAGAAAATCTCCCGGCCCTCCAGGCTTCGAATAAACCCATACCCTTCTTCGGGAAACAGCCGCACGACGTGCCCGATGAGTTGCTGCGTCGGATGGGTCTTCACATCCCCCTGCTGTTTTTCCTTGAGCTTGATCAACTGGCGTCGCACGGCTTCGAAGGCGTCTTTTACAGCCACCCGCAGCGGCTCGTGGGTTTCGCCCTCGCCGGACTCCCTTCGCCCGATCAGCTCCTTTCCCGGAGGCACCCGGACAACGACCCGCACCCGGTAGGGGCTGCCGGAGCGCTGGTCTTCCGGATCCTTTTCCACAGCTACCCGGCAGCTGATCAGGCGGTCATGAAGCTCGTCGAGCTTGGCCGCCTTTTCTAGAATAAACGCTTCGATCTCGTCATTTTTGTCGAGACCCCGATAAGTGATTTCCGGTGGTACTTCCATTACTCCTCCTGTGGCCAGAGTTCGGCCAGCTCTTTGGGCAGCTCGGCTTCGATATCCTTGGCCTCTCCAGTGGCAATCCGGTGACGGATCAGCTTGAATACCGCCCGCGCAAGGGTTTCCGGATCGGTCCGGCCGGCGGTGGTCTGCCCGTCCAGATTGTCCTTGACCCGTGCCAAGAAGGCATCTTTGTCCCGGATTTTCTCCGGGGCCTTGGCCGGATTCCACCCTTCGTAGTAAAATCCTCGGATCAGCATCGGAAGTTGAGCGCCTAAATGGGCCGCTTCTTCCGGGATCAGCCGGTCCCTCAATGCATGAAGTATCGCACGCAGCCCCTTGTAGGCGAGGTGACGGTCCTCCCATGCCATTTCGAACATCAGGGACTTCAACCAGTCATTGGTTTCATGCAGGGTGTGATCGAATACTTCCAATCCTGTCGTCGTCACGATTGCCCTCCTTTTGTCTTCCGTAATTTAGAGAAGTTTTTTTTGCCACGGCAATGCGCATAGCGCATAGGGCACAGAGCATAGGGAAAAAACGTAAAAAACTGCAGCCCAGCGGAGAATCGCTGATACACTTGTATTGCAGAGACGGCACCCGGGATTGTGGCGACTCTATGCTCCATGCGCCATGCCCTCTGCCCTAAGCCCTCTGCTGCACTTGTCCGGTGAAGCTGTAAGCGAAGACGGATGCCCCCTGCGCTGCCACCGGCATCACTCCGGATTTTTTACCAGCGTGATCTTGTCGCCGCTGACCTTGACGTCGAAGGCGTCGCCGGGCCGGAACACGGACTCTTCCAGCATCTCGGGGTCGATCCGGATCCCTTTGTCGGTGTACAGGGCGCGAAGGCCCGGATCCCCGGCGAGGCCGGCGACCGCCACTGTTTCGCCTTTTTCCTGCATGATGCTCTGCAGCGCCTGCTTCAGCGCCCCCATGTCCCTGACATCGAGTTCCTCCATGATCTCGCTTGCCGGTTTGCCGCTTTTTGCCAGCTCCCACAGCCTTTTCATGTCGATCTGCGTGTTTTGGGCCATTGTTAACCATCTCCTTTCCATCGATGGGCCGGTTCAAGGTTCAAAATTCGAAGCGTTGAAAGTTTCGCAGGAGAACCCAGTGTTTTCTATAAACCTTCCGCATGTGCCCGGCATGATAAATGGGGTCGAGTCGGTATTTTGTCCTGCAGGGATCAGGGGTAATGTGTGTTTCCATGAGTTCATCGATTGCCGCAGCCATTGCCGGCCTGTCTGCCTGCGCCGTTACTTCGGCCGGCATTTACGCCATCAGCCGGTTCGAGGAGGCTGCCCGGAAGTATTCGGTCTACTGGTGAAACATGCATGAACCCCAACGACGTCCTTCGGCCCGTGTCCAGCTCATCGAATTGAGCGTGTTTCTGCTTCGGACATGGTTATCAGCAGATCGCGGGGGTCATCGCCACGTTCCTATTAGGTGTAGTCTTCGGCGCTGTCTATCTCTGGCGCGGCAGCCTCGTCGCCCCGATCGTTATCCACTTCATGCAAAATGCAGTGACCGTGCTGATGGCGACCATGAGGGGAGGGTAGAAAAAATCATTGGTCCTTAGAAAAAAACGGATTTCCGATGTCGGATGTCAGATGTCAGCACCTCCGCTGGCGGGCGTGGTTGGACTACAAGCTCACTGCAGGCAGGCTCACCGCCCTGCTTGTCCTGAGCGGAGTCGAAGGGAGCAGCGATGAAGGGGGATTCGAAGTTCCAGATTCAAAATTCAAAATTCACCGCCAGAAATTTTGTATGAACCTATTGGTCTTAGCCGCCGGTCAGTTTGATCAGACGGATCATATCCATTCATAGAATACGTTTAAATTTACCTCGGGTTAATCTTGAACCTTGAATTTTGAATCTTGAATCGGTCCAGCCAGCATCTGGGCTGAACCCGGACAGCTGGCATTTCTAATGACTATTGATTTTTCGCCGATTCGAGTTCTTCTTCGATCATCTCGGAAAACTCCTCGAAGGAGGGTTTACCAGAGAGGAGACTGCCGTTGATGATGAAGGTGGGGGTGGCCGTTACTCCGGCCTGTCGGCCGGCCTCCCAGTCCCGCCGGATCCGGTCCCGATGCCGTTCTTCTTCCAGGCACCGGCGAAATTTCTCCACATCCAGATCAATCCCTTCGGCGGCATTCAACAGTGTTCCGGTGTCCGATTCTTCGACCTCGGAAAACAGCCGCTCGTGATATTCCCAGAAGGCGCCCTGTTCTTCGGCACAATGGGCAGCCAACGCCATTTTGTCCGCCCCCTCGTGCTGCGGCAGCGGAAAGTTCTTGAACACCCATCGCACCCGGTCCTGGTAGTGCTCCTTCACTTTTCGGACTTCGTCCTTTCCGGCCCGGCAGGCCGGGCACTTGTAATCGGAGAACTCGGCCACCATCACCGGGGCATCTTCCGGTCCGGCCGCCGGGCTGCCGTCTTCGGAAACGATGGAAAACCTGCGGGGTTCGGGTTTTTCCAGATGGATCGTTACGTTGTGGACCTCTTTGAGTCCCTCTGCATACTCCCGCAGCGCCTGTTGCCGTTTGTCTTTCTCTGCATCCTCCGTGACCTCTTCGGCGAGCTGCCGAACCGTTCTGCCCTGTCTTTCCGCCTCCAGCTTCAACAGCCGATCCCGGACAACCTTTTCGAGGCGCTCCTTTTTCATTCGGTAAATGCCGGTTTCCAACTCGTACAGCTTGTCTGAAATCGGGCGTTCCACCTCTTCGGCCATTACGGATTTGCCGTCGATCTCGGCCAGCACGTTGGGCTGTTTGCCTACAGATTCCGTCTCCGGAGCCAGACGGGAGCGGTTTTCCCGCCAGATCAGAAAATAGGAGGCGATGAACACGGCAAGGGTCGTCGCCAGCGCCGGCCAAAACGCTGCCGGTTCGAAAACCACGGCAACCAGGACCGCCACCACAAAAGCGTTCAGAAAACAAAAGACACAAAACGCCCGAATCACGACCAGGATATAGACAAAGGTCAACTCGAAACCGAGTCCTGCAAACACCAGCCAGAACACCAGGGGCCGGACCGTGGCCGTGGCTCCGATCAGCAAAATGTAGTAGACTCCGCCCCACCAAGAGATCGGAAAGCCGAGCATCGTGTAATCGGCGGTCTGCCGGCATCCGTCTCCGAAACGGGCACAAAATGCGGCAATCCACTTTACCTTGGTTTCAAGGGCGGAAAGTACGGCCACGGCCAGGCCGAACAGGGAGACGACGATTACGGCATTGGTCGGGATGGAAACTTCAGGGAGCATAAGATTACTTTCTTCCGATTGTTATTGATTCTTGATCATTAAAATTCCGATGTCGGATGTCCGCCGCTGGGAAGCGGATTCCAGATTCAAAATTCAAGATTGATGGGCTCGTAAAAAGTCCGAATTTTCCTTTTTCGTCATTCCCGCGAAAGCGGGAATCCAGTATTTTCTAATACTTATAAAGGCCAGATAAAGCGCGACGAAAGTTTCGGGTACTTTTTACGATTTCATCAAGATTGATGAAAAATTAAAATGATTGTGAAATCCGCGGGAAGAAAATCATATGGGGTCGGGGCTGTATCCGGCAGGAAGCAGGGCTGTAATTGCGCAAAGACGTTCAAGTTGCAGAGTCGAGATTCAAGGCTTACCAATCCTTTGGTGTCGCCTTCAGCCTTGATGCCTTCGTAAAAAGCCCGGATTTCTCTTTTTCTGTCATTCCCGCGAAAGCGGGAATCCAGTGTTTCCAAATACTTATGGATGCCCCCGGATCGTGTCCGGGGCAGGCTTATCGAGTCCGGCATGACGCTCCGGGGACTTTTTACGATTCAATCAACCTTGAATTTTGAATCCGGAATCTTGAACCCTTAGCAGCATACCCTATCCGCGTTCTACAATGACTGCATTTTTCCCGATTCTCCTTGTGGCAGCAGCCGTTCATGGATAGTGTTACAGATGAAGCAAAGGAGGAACCATGAACGGACAGATCGACTTTTTGCTGGTGGAGGAAAACGAGCACGACGTGGCGGCCATTCGAAGAGCCTGGACGCGAAGCGAAATAACGCATCAACTGCACGTCGCCCCAGGCGGAAAGTCATGCCTGGAATTTTTAGAGAAGCGAAACCAAGAGCGCAAAAAAGGACATCCTGCAAAGCCGGTGGTGGTGATGCTCGACGACAAGATGGCCACCATGGGCGGGGTGGAGACGCTGGAAAAAATCCGACAAAATGACAATTTATGTCATGTCCCGGTAGTCATGCTGATGGCCTCGGACGAAAACTACCGCAAACTGAAAACCTACCGGATGGGCGCCAACGCATACATCGTCAAGCCCATGGCATTTAAAGAGTTGATGGAGATGGTTCAAATCATTGTCCGGTTCTGGGAGCTGGCGGAACCGCCGGAACCGGCGGGGGATTAGAAAAATCGCATAGGGCATAGAGCATGGGGCATAGAGTAACTACAGTCATTGTTCATTTGGGGGCCGATGTCCGTTTGGTCATTGATGCTTGTGATTTGGGATTTTTCACAGCCGGGACAAAATCAGAGGTGGCGTAGTCATGCTCTTACCCTATGCCCCATGCGCTATGCTCCATGCCTTCATAGCCCCAGACTCAGCTTGATCGCACGATCTACTTCTGCCATGCGGGCGGAGGTGAGCTGGCCGAAGCACTTTTCCAGCCTGTTTTTTGCCACGGTGAGGATTTGGCTTGTTTTCACGATGGAAGGGCGATCCAGCCCCCCTTCCGGCGGCTCGATCAGAACGGTCATTGGATAGAGTTTCACCGTACTGGATATCGCTGCCACGATCGTTGTCGGCGCTTTTTCATTGCCGATGTCATTTTGGATCACTAAGGCCGGTCGAATGCCGGTTTGCTCGCTTCCCCTGCCGGGATTCCAGTTCACGAGCCATATCTGCCCCCGTTTGGGGAAACCATTCATGACAAGATCTCCCGCTGGGCTTCCAGGGCGTTCTCGGCCGATTCCAATTCTTCTTCGGCCATTTCCTCGTAGCCTTCGGCCATTCTTCGTTCGACCTCTCTTTTCAGCCACAATTCAAACGCCTCTTGGGCGATCCTGCTTTTGGCGATCCGGTTTTTTTCGGAAATCCGCTCGATTTCCCGAACCACCGATTCATCGACAGTCAAACTGATCTTGCGTTTTATCGCCATTTTAAGCCCCCCTTTTTATCCTACTATTGATCATACTATTAGCATGACAATTTGAGAGTGTCAAATTTTAATCGTATCAAATGAATCCGGCCGGTTTGATCAATTGTGAAACTTCTGAAGTTTCACATAAGCCCCGCCGCTGGCCGGCGGGATTCAAAATTCCAAATTCAAGATTCAAGATTCTCCGGCTGGAGATTTATATGAATCCTTGGGTCTTAACCGGCCAGTTTGATCAAACCTGAAACTTGTGTCGAAGCCTCTGCCGGTGGAGGGACGCGCTCTGTCGCGTCCGTGTTGCCGGCAATGACCCAATGCCGGCCACGACGGAGCGTGGCCCTCCAACTTCCAAAACCCAAGGCGGGGATAGGTCGGTTTTTGCCGCCGGCTTCGACCGAAGTTTCATACGAGCGCCGCCTCTGGCCGGCTGCACCGACCAGTTTGATCAAGGGTGAAACTATGCCATTTTGGCCTAGTTTCACATAAGCCCCGCCGCTGGCCGCTGGAGCGTCCAGTTTGATCAAGGGTGAAACTTTCCAATCCGTCATTCCGGGCTTGACCCGTAATCCAGGAATTACTGGATCCCGGCTCTGCGCTTCGCTACGGCCGGGATGACGGGCTGA
>JAIPEL010000157.1 GCA_021737185.1 Desulfobacterales bacterium
TGTCTGGTCATCGACATCGTCGACCTGGCACGCTACCTTTCCGGGGACCGCCAACCGACCGTCGCGGCAGGGAGGCAGGTTTGATGGTCTCGTAAAAAGGCCGAATATGTCATCCCGAGCGAAGCGAGGGATCTCCCTCAAGAGAAAATAGTCAAATAGATCTGAGAAGTCCTTCCGAAAGGTCTTTTCGAAGAGCTGCATCCCGATCGACGATCAGTCTTCCGCCGCGAATGACCTGGCCGACGAAAGTCGGCGGTCCTCCGTTGAGAATCCTGACATCCGCCTCGAGGCCCACGGCATTTTGGATCATCCATTCCACCTCGGCCTCGGCAGGGAGAGTCGCTTCCGGGGTTGCGGCCAATAAAATCCCCAGATCGATTTCCGTATAGGGACCGGGGCCGAATACCGGCTTGTAAAGATATACGGCGACAATGCCCGGATAGTTCCGATCAAAGAAGCGCCGCAGCCGGCGGATCCGTTCTTCCATCCCGGAAACGGCAGCGGGCGGGGTGTGCCGCCTTGCTGTCTTTGCTTCTTCCACGGCTAAATCCGCGGATCGATGTTGCCCGGTCCTCCGCAATCGGGCGTGTAACAGCTCGCGTTTAAAAAATCACACTTTGCACCGCATTCCGGACAGGTATCGGGCGGCTTGGCCGCTGTGATATAAAAACCGCATTCGGCACACTTCCAATAGGTCAGCCCGCACTGGGGGCAGATGTCGCCTTCGAATTTTCCGTCGGCGGTGTAGCCGCACATGGCACATTGACGTTGATCGGGATGTAAAGCCATTTTTTTCTCCCTGTCAGCCCGCCGCTGGCTGCGCCGGCGGTGCCTGAATGAAAATATATGATGAACATATACGTCTTCCTCTCCCGGGGAAAATGGGGTGCTTCATGTATTTATGGGGTTGTCACGATACCGTTCCATGTGACGCAGCTATGGATTGATTTAATGAGACTGTAACATCTGCTTTGGCGATGCCGACAACCCCCATAAGATGAAAACCCCTCATGTGAAACTTCACGTCGATTGCCGGCGGTAATAACCGACCTGCCCCTGCTTTGGGTTTTGGAGGTTGGAGGGCCACGCTCCGTCGTGGCCGGCATTTGTGCATCACCAGCAACACGGACGCGACAGAGCGCGTCCCTCCACCGGCAGAGGCTTCGACATCAGTTTCACCCTTGATCAAACTGGCCGGTTAAGACCTAAAGATTCATATAAATCTCCCGCCGGAGAATCTTGAATCTGGAATCTGGAATTTTGAATCCTGTCTCTGGACGGGACGGCAAGGCTGCCCTGTAATTTCGACTCCGATTTTGATATGAATTCCAGAGAAAGGAGGCCGCGTGGACAGACAATGGCACCCAGAAACGTTTGCAGAGGCCGTCGATCTTCTTTTTCAGGTCCTGGATGAAGAAACCCTGGAAATTTTTGCCGGCAGAACGGCCGAGGAACTCAAGTTCTACCATGCCACCGCAGGGGAGCTGATCAAAATCCATTATCGCCTGGCCGGCGGCAATCCGTCGCTGCTCGATGAGTGCCGGAAAATCTCCGGCAAGCCGGATCTGGACGGCGAGCAGGCGGCGATTTACATCCTGGAGACCTTCTGGGCCAGGCTGCAGATGGCAAAAGGCTGAATTTCAGGTGTTGTGCTCCAGAAATAACTCCGAGAAAACAGTCACACCCGCCCCGTATCGAATGCAGGGCAAACAGCGGTGGGAGTCCAGGAAAAACCGTTCTGGATGCCCGCCTCCGCGGGCATGACGACATTCCATAAACTAGCTGGAGAGGTATAGATAGCTTTTTCTGTCATGCCCGCCCCGCATCAAGTGCGGGATAAACTGCGGCGGGCATCCAGTGAGCTAATTCGACAGCTTGACAGGTTCGACAAGCTCACTGCTGGCAAGGTCACCGCCGGCAGAATCCAACTGCCTGCCTGCCCCACCGGCGCGGGATCCAAGGGAGCTGCGGTCGAAAGGGAATCCAGCAATGCCAGTGTTCCTGGACCCTCTTCCCCATCGATCCCCCTAACCGGGATTCCAGACTTTTTTTGATTTTGTCGCGGAACGCGACCCAGTAATCAAATCGCGAAGCGATTTGATTACTATTGGATCGTGGCCTCCCCAGATTCGGCCGACTTGGCGGGCGGCTCGACGCCCTCCAGATTCTGAATGATCGACCAGATCACCGTGATCACGCCGTTGCGGACATTGGAAAACCGCTGCAGGAAATTGTCCTTGGTCAGACCGTCCAGGTAAATGCGCTGGGTGATCAAAACCGCCTGCATCGGTTCGGTGACCCCGACAAAATCCACGTTCATGGACAACAGCCGGAAGCGAAGATCCCAGAGGATCTTTCGCCGTGTTTCTTGGGGAAGATTTTCGAACATCTTGCGATGTTCGTCGGCAAGGTTCACCCGCGCTTCGAGGTGAATCATGTCCGGCCGGGCCTTGCTCTGCCCCACCAGGATTCTTCTTTTGGCGGCATCTTCGGCCCGGATCAGCCACGCCAGGTCGGGGTGGGACTGCTCGGAAATCTGCCAACCTTCGCTCATCAGCCAGTTCTGCACCTGATCACGAACGGCGTTCGCCTGCTGCGTCTGCTCAGCCATTTCTCATCCTCCCGCCCTGAGTCCTATGTGTTAGATCGCAAGCTTCCCATGGTCATTGCTTGTATCACATTCCACGCATTGAGAGAAGTTCTCCAACGAGTCGAAATCTTTCACCCCAGAGGACTAGAACGTATTAGATAAATTTTTAAACGCTAATACTTTACCTCCTGCCTCCAGCGTCGCGGAGGTAGGAAGTTTGGCTGATCGAGGCGGTGGGAGCGGGTTGAAAATGTTCAAAGATGTCGGATCACTCGTCATGTATGACCGTTGGGCTACAGACAATCTGAAAAATTTTCGGTTCCTGGCGACATGGGCCAGGTACCCCCAAAAATTGCCGAAGCCCGGTGAGAGACACCAGGCTTCAGAAATAAAATCTTTGATCCAGCCGGCCGGTTGAGGCCAATCGATTCGAATAAAAATCCTTCCAGTGAACCTTGAATTTGGAACCTGGAACTTGGAACCTGAAAGGCGCGTCAGCGCATTTATTTGCCCAGGTACCCTTTGCGCAGGGAGCTGTCGGCGTTTTCGCCCAGGTTGTAGCGGAAATACATTCGGGCAAACTCTTCTCCCGGAATCGTTCCCTTTACCACGCCCTTGTATTCGAGGGTGAGGCCGACGCCCGGCACATAGGTGGCCTTGGAGGTGGCGCCGGGGGCCATGTCCTCATCGAGCCAGGACGCGTAAAGGTCGATCTTGTCTCGGTGTTTTTCCACCAGTTCGGGCGGGTTTGCCTTTTCCATGGCCTCGAGGAACCCTTCTTGGAGTTTTTTCGCCGTGGCCTTGTCGGTGAGATAGTGAAGGTGGAAGTGCTTGACCTGCTCGGATGTGATCGCCTCTTCGGCGTCGAAGGTCTGGGTTTCCAGGTAAAAGCCGCCGGCAAACACCTTGATGAAGACCAGCGCCTTTCGCAGGGCCACGCCGTTCAATGTAAGGGTTTTTCCGGCGATCGTCTTCTGCTCGGCAAAGGTGACGCCGGCGATCTCTCTGTCCGCCGCCTGGGCGCTGCCCCCGATGAACAGCGCCATGCATGCTGCCATGATCACAAGCTTTGTTATCAATCGTTTCATGCATCCTTCCTCCATGGTTTGAGTTTTTTAATTTCCTTATGTGAAACTTGGCCAAAATGGCATAGCTTCCCCCTTGATCAAACTGGTCGGCGCAGCCGGCCAGAGGCGGCGCTCGTATGAAACTTCATGTTCCCAGTCCGTCATGCCGGACTTGATCCGGCATCCAGGTTTTTCTGGATCCCGGCTCTCCGCTTCACTACGGCCGGGATGACGGGGTGGGAAGTTTCACGTTTTATCAAACTGATTGCCTCGCGATCAGCGGCGGGGCTGGATTCCCCCGGATCGGAGCCTGCCCCGCACTTGATCCGGGGGGCGGGACAGGCTTATCTTCGCTTCGCTCGTCCGGAATGACGGACTGGGAATGATAAAGTTTCACATGAGAAACGCTTTGATATCAATAGGCTGCTTTTGTTTTGATCATTAGAAAATTTGATATTCGAATTTGTTTCGAGTTTCGGATTTCGGGCTTCGAATTTAAGTCCGCGAACCTTCAAAAAGGCACTTTATATTTCCAACGTCCCAATCAGGTCCGTCACCTTTTCGATCCCATGCTTCACCAGATAGGCCTCGATTCCGTCCAGGATATCCATGGTGGCGCCGGGGTTGACGAAATTGGCGGTGCCGACCTCGACGGCGGCAGCCCCGGTGATCAGAAACTCCAGGGCGTCTTCGGCGGTCATGATGCCGCCGATGCCGATTACCGGCACATTCACCGTTTTGACCACCTCCCAGACCATTCGCAGGGCGACGGGCTTGACGGCCGGCCCGGAAAGACCTCCGGTCACGTTGGCCAGTTTGGGTCTTCGGCGTTCCACGTCCACGGCCATGCCGGTGATCGTGTTGATGAGGGAAAGGGCGTCTGCGCCGGCGTCCACCGCTTTTTCGGCGATTTTGGTGACATCGCTCACGTTGGGGGAGAGCTTGACGATCAGGGGCCGGGCAGTGCGCAGCCGAACCTCCCGGACGACGGTGTAGGCTGCTTCCGGATCGACGCCGAAGGCGACGCCGCCGGCCTTGACGTTGGGACAGGAGATGTTGACTTCCACGGCCGATACGCCTTCGACCGAATCGAGCCGGCCGGCCAGCTCGGCATATTCTTCCACGGTTTTGCCGTAGATGTTGACGATCACCGGCACGGAAAGCGTTTCGAGAAACGGGAGCTTTTCCCGGACAAACGCCTCCACGCCGACGTTTTCCAGCCCGATGGCATTGAGCATGCCGCAGGCGGTTTCGGCGATTCGCGGCGGCGGGTTTCCCATGGACGGCTGCAGCGACAGCCCCTTGACCACGACTGCGCCGAGGCGCTGAAGATCGACCAGTTCGGCAAACTCCCGGCCGTAGCCGAAGGTGCCCGAAGCGGTCATCACCGGATTTTTCAGCACGAGGCCGCCGATGTCGACGCGAAGATCAGGGGAGTCGTTCATGGTCCATCGCCTTGTCATGTCCACCGGCAACGCCGGCGGGCATGACTTGTGAACCGCTCAAAGCGGTTGGTTTAAAAACCGCCTGAACGTGGTCGATTAAATCGCGTCAGCGATTTCATAAGGGCTTTATCATGATTGTCTTTCCCCGTCCACAATTGACAGGCGGCGCGGGCGGAGGCGGCAAGTGTAATGAATCTCCCTGCAGCCCCGCCAAGGCGGGATTTCCGCTTAGCTCCAACAAGCTGCAGGGTATCAAAGCGGGATCTGATCTTACCCCCCGCACCCTGGCCCTCTCCCACCAGGGGAGAGGGAATAATTTGGTATCCCTGTTGCCCCGCCAAAGCGGGATTTCCGCTTCGCTCCAACAAGCAACAGGGAATCATCCAGTTGACATTCACTCGGGCTTCCCTTAGTGAGGCCTATGCAGGTAAAGCCAAAATTCGTTTTCATACATGGATAACCAACAAATCCCGATATATGTCGATTTAGACAACACCCTGATCCGCACGGACCTTCTATGTGAAGGCCTGCTGCTGGCCTTTCGGCAGAACCCGCTGGTCTTGCTGCGGCTGCCCTTTTGGCTGCTTCACGGCAAGGCCAAGGTAAAAGAAGAACTGGCTGCCCGTGTCTCCCCAAAAGCGGAATTGCTGCCGTATCATGCGCAAGTCCTGGAATTCCTGGAAAAAGAGCATGCTGCAGGAAGGAAGCTGGTGTTGGCCACGGCCAGCCCCCGGCCGTGGGCCGAGTCCGTTGCACGGCACATCGGTCTGTTTGACGGGGTCATTGCCACGGAAAACGGCTGCAACCTGAAGGGAGATGCAAAACTTGCCGCCATCCGCAAACATGAAAATGAGACCGATTCATTTGCCTACATGGGCGACAGCGCAGCAGACATGCCTCTGTGGAGAAACGCCGAGGAGATTTATGCCGTCGGCCCGGGTCAACGCTTGAAAGGCCAGTTGCAGCGATTAGGGAAAAACACCGTCTTTCTTGAAGCGAAGCGCTCGCTGATCTATTCGACGCTGAAGGTGCTCCGACCCCATCACTGGGCGAAAAACCTTTTGCTGTTTCTGCCCCTGTTGCTGGCTCATGAATTTTCTGCCGAGTCGTTTCTGGCCGCGGCGCTTGGTTTTATCGGGTTCAGCGGCGCGGCTTCGGCCACCTACATTACCAATGACCTTCTGGATATCGAAGTCGATCGAACGCACCCGAACAAGCGAAAACGGCCTTTCGCCTCTGGTGCGCTTCCCTTCGGGTATGGCCCCTTTCTCATCGCCGGTCTGCTTACGGTCAGCGTATTTGCCGCCCTGCCCCTGCCACCGGTTTTCCGCGCCGGGCTGCTCGGCTACCTGGTGCTTACCACGCTCTACTCCTTCTGGCTGAAGCACAAGGTTTTGCTGGATGTCTTCTTGCTTGCCTTCCTGTATACCTTGAGGATCCTGGCCGGAGGCTGGGTCGTGGGCGTGCCGATATCAAACTGGCTGCTGGGGATGAGCGTGTTCCTGTTTACCTCGATCGCTTTTGCCAAACGAGCGATCGAATTGCACGAGACACCGGCCGATGAGCCTGGTTTTGTGCGGCGCCGCGGCTACACGCGGGAAGATCTGGCCATCATCAAGGCCATGGGCGTTAGTTCCGCATACGCCGCCGTGCTGCTGCTGTCCCTCTATGTCAGCGGGGACAAAGTGGTGCAGATGTATTCTCATCCGAACTTGCTGTGGCTGGCCTGCCCGGTGCTCCTATACTGGCTTTCTCGTCTGTGGGTAAAGGTTCACCGGGGCATTCTGCATTATGATCCGCTGCTCGATGCCATGAAAGACCCCATCAGTGTTTTGTGCGGGATCCTCATCGTAATCATCGGGGTGCTGGCATTATGAAAACCGTCCTGGGTGTCATCGGCTCGCCGCGAAGGCTCGGCAACTCGGAAATCATGGTCAAGGAGATCAGCCGGCAGGTTCCCGAAGAGCACCGGCTTTGCCTTCTTCGCCTATCGGATTTTACCATCCGTCCGTGCAGGGGTTGCTACGCCTGCCTGTTCAATGAGGAGCGGTGCATTCAAAAAGACGACCTTGAGCCTCTTCAGAAGGCGATCCTGGAGGCCGACGCGCTGATTATGGCGGCCCCGACCTACTTTCTGGGCATCAACGCCGTGGTAAAGCAGGTCGTCGACCGCGGCCTGGCCTTTTACCCCCACATCGAACGGCTGTGGGGCAAGCCATCGGTGGGCGTCTGCATCGCCGGCATCCCTGGAAAAGAGGGCCACGGGCTTCTGGGGGTTGAAAACTTCCTGCGGATGCTGCTGACCGACAACAAGGCCAACCAATTGGTCTACGGCGCCCTTCCCGGAGAAGTGTTCCTCAACGAAGCCAATTTGAGCACGGCGGCCGAGCTGGGAAAGGCCCTGTTTTCACCGGCGCCGGAAAGGACCGGCCCGCGGTGTCCCCGGTGCGGGGGAGACACCTTCCGTTTCCTGGGCGGCAGCCGGGTGCGGTGCATGCTGTGCAGCAACGAAGGCCAGATTCGGCCCGGCTCCGGCGGACCGTCCTTTTCCATCGGAAAGAGCGAGCACGACATGTTTTTGAGCCTGGAAGACGCCGTCGGCCATCGGGCGTGGCTGCGCGGGATGAAGGACCGCTTTCTGGAAAACAAAGCGGCGTTAAAGGAGATCACCACCGGCTATCGGAAGCAGGGGGAGTGGATAAATTCAAAATCGTAGATTTTGAATTTCAGTGTGAACCACGAAAATATAGGGGTGAACTGAAATAAAATCGTGAAACGATTTTATATGACGCGACGATGTCGCTCTGGAGGCAAAGGCGAATATTTCTATCCCTGCAGCGACTCGGCCGAGCTCGTCGAAGTCAAGCAGCAGGGTATCAAACTCAATACAATAGCTTATTGTCGTGACCCTGCAGTAAGCTGCAGGGAATTTTCAAGTTAAAAAAAATTCATCCCGGCCAAATTCTCCAATGGGAGGATTGAGCGGGATGACTTTTTTCGAAAGTCATATACCACCGGCAGAGCCGGTGGCTTGAAAAATGTGAACCGCTCAAAGCGGTTGTTTGATTGGCCACCTCAAAGGTGGCGAGCCTGTTACCTGAACAGATTCAGTTGATCTATGCGGCGGTCTTCCTTTTCTTG
>JAIPEL010000038.1 GCA_021737185.1 Desulfobacterales bacterium
CGTGCTTTGCAAAAGCGCAGCTTAGGACCCCTGGACCGCATGCAACATCGAGAACAGTGTCTCGGTCCG
This sequence comes from Desulfobacterales bacterium, assembly GCA_021737185.1. Lineage (GTDB taxonomy): Bacteria > Desulfobacterota > Desulfobacteria > Desulfobacterales > CAFBRK01 > JAIPEL01. Next base: position 70 of record JAIPEL010000038.1, read on the forward strand.
TGACACCCGATACGGAAATCGCCTGCAGGATAGCATCCGCCGCCGATTTATGCGACTCCTGAAATAGATAGGCCTGTTTGGTGGAGTAGCCTTTTTCGATGTCACGGGTTGACGGTTTTTTCTTTTTTGGCATGTGGAGCCCCTTTCATGGTAGCTGAAGCTGAATTGCGGCGCAGGCTTGCGGCCTTCGCTCTATCGAGGCGATTGCAGCACGCAGCTGATGTAAATCGAGTTCCGGTACTTGAATTGGTCGTAGATGGCAGAATCCCTGACGCCGGTGAATTCCGAGATCCACTTGACCAGGAACTTGTGCAGCCTGGCCCTTGCTGAAAAAGGCGGGGCATCGGCGGCCAGCCCGATCTTTGCTGCGATGCGCCGGTCGATTTCAAGGAGTTTGCTTTCGTGGTCCAGGTCGAGGGCGGCAAGGACGTTTGCGGTGATGTCTGCCTCCTCGATGAGCGCCATGCCCGAATAGCTCAGATCTCTTCGAAGATCGTCGATCTCATCTGCCGCCCGAAAATCGGCGAAGAGAAAATAACCGCCCGGGGACAGGACCCGTTTGACCTCCGCCAGAAACGGCGCCATCGCCTCGTAGCAGTGGGAAGATTCCACGTTGAAGACGACATCGAAGCTGGCATCGGCAAATGGAAGCGCCTCTGCGCGGCCCACTTTAAAAGTAAGGCCCGCAGAGTCGAAATTTTTCCGGCAGAATTGGACGGCATAGGTTGAAAAATCGAGGCCGATCACCGCAGCGGGGTTCAGGCAGCGGTTGATGTAGTCCGCGCCGCCGCCCCGGCCGCTGCCGATTTCGAGCACCCTTTTGCCGGTTAGGTCCACCTTGCCGGCCAGGTGGCGGTAGAGCTGGATGCCGCACCGGTTCGGCTCGTCCGAAGGCGAAGGGGCCGGCATGCCTGCTCCCGCCGCATATCCGTAGTTCATGAAGGTCCAGTCCGGGTCGGCACTGGCCTTGGACAGGAGATCATAGGCTTTTTGCCACAAAAAAACCTTCAGGCGGGGAAACGCTCGAAAAAACCTGGCGAAGAATTCAGCGCCCATAAGAAGCGATTTTCCATCTTCTTTTCGGATCCCGGAAACGGTACGTCGACGGCGCCTGTATCCGCCGCCAAATCGCCGGCTCGATCTCAAGAAGATCGATGTGAAACTGAAGAACGAGGCTCGATTTAAAAGGGCGAATCACAATCCACTCTGAATGTCCCGGATCGGTCAGTTGCAGGCTTATCGAGCCCGGTATAATGCTGTCTATTCCGCGCGCGAGGGTTTTGCTTCGTCCAGGACCTTCCTCACCAATTGTGTCAGCTGCAGTCTGTCGAGTGGCTTCATGACAAACGCCCGGATTCCGATTTTTTTTGCCTTGCGGTCGTCGATCTGCTTGCTGTAGCCCGTGCAAAGGATGACCGCGATATCGGGCCGTATCTCCAGGATCTCTTCGGCCAATTTGTCTCCGTTCTTCTGAGGCATGCTCATGTCGGTCACCACCAGGTCGAAGGCAGCAGGGTCGCTTCGAAAAAGCGCCAAAGCCTCCAAACTGTCCGAAACAGCGGTCACTTGATAACCGAGTCTGCCCAAAATGGCCTTTCCCATCTTGGCGATCGGCTCCTCGTCGTCCACGAATAAAATCCGTTCGATCCCTTCCGGAAGCCTTTTCGAGGCCGGGCCAGGTTCTTCCGGATCGGTTTCTGTAATCGGCAGATATACCGTAAAAACCGTTCCTTTCCCTACCGTGCTTTCCACCGATATCTCTCCGCCGTAGCTTTTCACGATCCCGTGGACGACAGCCAGCCCCAGCCCGGTCCCCTCGCCGATGTCCTTGCTGGTATAATACGGCTCGAAAATCGAATCGAGGTGTTCTTCCGGGATTCCCGGGCCGGTGTCTGAAACCGAGATTTCGATATGCCTGCCTGCCTTGATATCAGGGTGCTTTTTCAGAATCGTTTCGCTCAGGTCCGTGTCCTTCACGTGGATCTGGAGAACACCGCCGTCGGAATCCATGGCCTGCGCTGCATTGGTACAAAGGTTCAAAAAGAGTTGGTGAATCTGAGAGCTTTCTCCCATCACCGAGGCGTCGCTTTTCAGATCCTGCTTGATTTCAATATGGGCGGGTATGGTGGAACGAAGAAATCGCAGGGCCTCCCGGGCCGCTTCCTTGATCGGTATCGGCTGAGGCTGAGTTTCGCTCTTGCGGGCGAATGTCAGGATCTGCTGTACCAGATCTCGCGCTCGCTTTCCCGCGGCAAACACTTCCTGTAGACTGGTTTCCAGCTGGGAGCCTTTTTCTGCATCTTCCAGGACCAGCTCCGTATAGCCGATGATCGAGGTCAGAATATTGTTGAAATCGTGCGCAATCCCTCCGGCCAATGTTCCGATGGCCTCCATCTTGCGAGCCTGGACTAGCTGGGCCTGAAGCTGCTCCTTTTCCTTTTCCGCTTTTTTGCGTTCGGTGATGTCATTGACGATGCCTTCGTAGCGGACAACGTTACCATCCTCATCGAAATAGGCGCGGGTGCTGTCGGATACCCATAGAGTGGATCCGTCTTTTCGCTTGACGCGGAACTCCATGTCATCGACTGTTCCCGCCTGCTGGAGAATCGTTCGATACCGGTCGCGGTCGGCCGGATCCACGTAATACTGGGTTCCGATGTCTGAAATGCTCGATACGAGCTCCTCGGGCGATTCATATCCGATCATTTTCGAAAAGGCCGGGTTGACGTCGATGAACCGGCCATCCGGGGTGCTCCGGAAAAACCCCTCGACGGCGTTGTTGAAGATGTTTCTATATTTTTCTTCGCTCTTTTGTATTTCGAGTTGGGCCTGCTGCCGGTCGATAAGCGTCCGGGCGAGGATCACCGCCAAAATCGCCGCAAATATCAATGCGGCAATCAAAATCCCAAACGTATACCGCAACGTCCGCCCATAGGCTTTTTCGATCTGATCTGCAGATCTTTGTTGAACGATTTGGGATAAATTCATGAGTTCGGCGACGAGTGCTTCATGCAGGCGCTTCGATTCCAGATTGATCAACCCCTGCGCGGTCCTGAATCTGAAATCATACTGCAAATTGATGATTTCCGAATACATTTCGAAGTTTTCGCTGATGATTTTCCTGTCGATCCTCTCGTCCGCCAGTGCTTTTTCAAGGTATGCGCGTTCATTGGCGAACCGGTCCTTGAGCGCGTCCATCTGCGACGGATTCAGCGTCCCTATAATCTTGAACACGAAAAGGCGGGCATTGGCGAGTCTGATCTTTAAATCCTCTATCCGCATCTGATGACCGTACGCTCTTTTCTGGATTTCGGAGATGGACCGTATATTTTGATAGGCCAGGATGCCCTGAATCAGCAGGAGAAAAACGATGCAGAAAAAAGAAAAAGCGAGCCTTGTCCGTATGCTTTTCATGTCATGCTCTCATTGTGCGGCGTCATGTTTCAGGACATGCATGATGAATCGGTTCTCGAATACATCTCTTGGCTCGAAGCCCGTGGTCAACCGAGAGTTCTTTTGTAGAAATCGTTTCAACTCGTTCAAATAATCGACCAGGCCTCCCGAATCCTTGTTTCGCTCCAGCAGTATGTCCGGATCATGTATGGCAACATCCTGCATCATCGAAGAAAAATCCTCTTCCGCCAGGCCTGGCTCCGCTTCAAAGGTCTTCTCCCGCAGGATTTTGAAATACTCTCTTCGATTCCCAAGGTCTTTGATCCATCGTACCGCCTTTATCCATCCCCTTAAAAGATTATGAATGTCTTCCTCGGGCATGCCTTCGATGGTCTGTCGATATCCCCACAGGCACTCGGGAATGCATCCCTGATAATCGGCTGAGGTGGCCAATACCCTCCCGTTTCCTTTGTTCAAGGCATCGTCTGTCCAGGGTTCATAGTTCACGATGGCGGGCAGTCGGCCCGCGATAAATTGGGCGCTCAAGTCTCGGGGGTTGATCTCCACGATACGAAAATCGGACAATTGCAGATCGACCTCGCTCAAATATTGCCCGAGAAAGTAGAGGCAGGAGGGCTGGTCAAGAAACACACCGATCACACCGCCGCGATGATTTTCAAGCCGATCGCCCTGCCGTACGATGATTTTGTCCCCTCCATGGGACCAATTGGTCTCAGCGATGGCAACGACGGGCTCCCCTTTCATGTACACGCCCACCAGAGATCCGGCCATATCCATGGCAAGATCGATTTTTTTTGCTTTTATCGCCTCGAGAATCACGATCGGATCGTCATATATGGCGACATCCACCTGAAGATTCAACTCCTCCCAGAACCCCTTTTCCAAAGCGACATGCAGGGGCGACCATCCGATCCAGGCCACCGTCGCAATCCTGTACTCCCTTGCCATGGCCAAACAAGGACTCCATAAAAGGAGGAGCAAACAAACCGAAATGATTTTCCTAAAGAGCCGTTGCACCGTTCCTGCTTTCCTTCGGATATTGTGTTTGTCTTCCAGCGTTTCAGCAGCCCTCAGGGGTTGAAGGTATTGCCCTTATTTTACTATTAAAAATACCACCAAGTGCAACACGAGGCAAGCTACTCAAGCCGCAAAATGATTGTGGAAATTTCGAATCGATTAAAACTCAGTTCACTTCCAGGCCCAGCAGATTTCAGCCCAGCAGATTTCAGCCCAGCAGCTCAGTAGCTACCTTCTTCCCACCGCCTCGATCCCGGCCAAGGAAAAATCGGCGATGTGCTCCGCCAGGCGGCGGATCAGATCCGGGGTGAGGCGTTCTCCCAGCATGTACTCCAGGTCGCTTCGCTTGATGGTCAAAAGTGCGCGGCACTGGTTGATGACGCTCTGCTCGCAGAAGCGGACGGCGAGCTCCTCTGCGCCCGGGCCCATGATTCTGCGGATGATCTGCTGCAGACGCTGCCTTCGGGTCTCCATCATTTCCCGCCAGGCATCTTCGATCAGGCCGGTGGGGCTGAGCAGCTCCATGAGATAGAGCCGGCTGAAATCGGCCGATTCTCCCTTGGCCGAAAACAGCCGGATCAGGGCCTGGATATACTGCCGCAGCGTCTCCTTGGGCGAATCGGCTTCGACGTCCAGGATGACCCGCTGCTGGAAGTCTTTGAGGGCTTGGCGCCAGGCCTCCTGATACAGGCTGGCCTTGCCTCCGAAGTAATAGTTCACCGAGGCCACATTGGCCCCGGCCCGGTCGCAGATATCGGCCACCCGGGCGTCTCGATACCCTTTTTGGGCAAAGATTTCGCAGGCCGCGTTGAGCACCCTCAGCCGGGTCTCTTTTCCGTCCTCTCTTTTGGCCACGATGAACTCCCCGATCGATGCTAACTTAAACCGAAATTTAAATTTCCCATTGAACCGTATTCGTATCCATGCTATTAGCATTTCTCCGAAAGTTTTTAAACTGCCATTTTAAATTTCCGTTTATCTTGCGAGAGGAACCTTTTTCATGCGGCCTATTAAACCTAACTGTGCCATCATTCTGTGTGCGGCCGTTGTCTTGACCGGCCTTTTGACCATGGGCTGCGAACGCGGCCAGCAGCAGGCGCCGCAGCGGCCGATCCCGGAAGTAGCCACGGTCACGGTGCAGACGCAAAAAATCGCCCTGAAAACCGAACTGCCGGGACGCACCTCTGCCTTTCGCACGGCCGAAATCCGGCCCCAGGCCAGCGGCCTTCTCAAGGAGCGCCTTTTTACCGAAGGCGCCGAGGTAAAAGCCGGCCAGGTGCTCTATCGGATCGATCCGGCGCAGTTTGAGGCGGCCGTAGAAAACGCCGAGGCCAGCCTGGCGGCAGTGAAAAAGGGGGCCGACCGGGCCCGGGCCTCGCTTTCTGCGAGCATCGCCGGGGTGAACCGCCAGAAGGCCACCCTTGCCCTGGCCAAGTCCAACCGGAAACGGATGGAGGAGCTGGTCAAGGACCGGGCCGTCTCGGTGAGCGACTACGACCAGGCCGCCACCGAAACCGAGGTGGCCGAAGCCACCCTCGAGGCGACAAAAGCGCAGGTGGAAAGCAACCGGGTGGCGGTGGCCGCCGCCGAGGCGGCCATCAAACAGGCCGAAGCGGCCCTGAAAACAACGCAGATCAACCTGGGCTACACCCGGATCACCGCCCCGATTTCCGGCCGGATCGGCCGGTCCGCCGTTACCGAGGGGGCGATCCTGACCGCCTACCAGCCCATGGCCCTTTCCACCATCCAGCAGCTCGATCCGATGTACGTGGACGTGCCCCAGTCCACCAGCGACCTGCTCCGGCTGAAGCGCCGCATCGAAGAGGGCCGTCTGAACCGAAACGAAGAAAGCCGGCAGGAGGTCGCCCTTTTTCTGGAAGATGGGAGCCCCTATCCCCTCAAAGGAAGCCTCAAGTTTCGAGAGGTGACCGTGGACTCGTCCACCGGGTCGGTCATCCTGCGGATCGTGTTTCCCAATCCAGAAGGCACCCTGCTGCCCCACATGTTCGTCCGGGCAGTGGTGCAGGAAGGCGTAAACGACCAGGCCATGCTGATCCCCCAGCAGGCGGTATCCCGAGATCCGAAGGGAAATCCGCTGGCATTGGTGGTGAACGAGCAAGGAACGGTAGGCCAGCGGTCGCTGACCATCGACCGAGCCATCGACGATCAGTGGCTGGTGACCTCCGGTCTTTCCGAGGGTGACCGGCTCATCGTCGAAGGCATCCAGAAAGTGCGGCCGGGAACGACGGTCAAAACGGTTCCCTTCAAAGAGGCTTCCCGGCCCAAAGACGCACAATAGGGCTTTTTGAAGCGATCCCCCAGTATAATCTGGGGGTTGCAAAAACTCACTCAATTGTCCTGTTTCGCGGAACGCGAAACTTTTACAAAATCGCGAAAGCGATTTTGCAAGCGGAGCGCTGATGCTATCGAAATTCTTTCTAGACCGGCCTGTCTTTGCCTGGGTCATCGCCATTATCCTGATGAGTGCCGGCGCCCTTGCGATCTACAACCTGCCCATCTCCCAATATCCACCCATCGCGCCGCCGACCATCGCCATCGAAGCCTTCTACCCCGGGGCGTCGGCCGAAACGGTGGAAAACAGCGTCACCCAGATCATCGAGCAAAAAATGACCGGGTTCGACAACCTGCTCTATCTTTCGGCCACCAGCGATTCGTCTGGCGGGGGCCGGATCGAGCTGACCTTCGACCCGGGAACCGATCCGGATCTGGCCTGGGCCGAGGTGCAGAACAAGCTTCAGCTCGCCATGGCGAGCCTGCCGGAGGTGGTCCAGCGCCAGGGCGTGACGGTGAGAAAGTCGACCAGGAACTACCTGATCATCGTCAGCCTGATCTCCGAAGACGGAAGCATGGACGGTCACGACCTTCGAGACTATGCCCAGTCCAACCTGGAGCAGGTCCTGGCAAGGGTCCCCGGCGTCGGGGAGGTGAACACGTTCGGGTCCCAATACGCCATGCGGGTGTGGCTCAACCCGGGAAAGCTGACCGACTACCGGATGACGGTGGCAGACGTCATCTCCGCCCTTCGCGTCTACAACGTGGAGATCTCCGCCGGCCAGTTCGGCGGGACTCCGGCCGTGGAGGGCCAGCGCCTGAACGCCTCGATCATCGTCCAGAACATGCTAAAGACCCCGGAGGAATTTGCCGCCGTGCCCCTGCGGACCAACCCGGACGGCTCCGTGGTTCGGATTTCGGATGTGGCGCGGGTCGAGCTGGGGACCGAGACGTACGACGTGGTGGCCCTGTACAACGGGAAACCGGCCAGCGGCCTGGCCATCCGCCAGGCGGCCGGGGCAAACGCCCTGGACACCTCCAAGGCGATCCGGGCCAAGATGGAAGAGTTGAGCCGCTTTTTCCCCCCCGGAATTACGGTCGTCTACCCCTACGACTCCAGTCCCTTCGTGGCGGTGGCCATCGAAGAGGTGGTCAAAACCTTGTTCGAGGCGGTCTTTCTGGTGTTTCTGGTCATGTACGTCTTTTTGGGCAGCATCCGCGCGACCTTGATCCCGACCATCGCCGTGCCGGTGGTGATCCTGGGAACCTTCGCCGTGCTGGGGCTCTTCGGCTTTTCCATCAACATGCTCACCATGTTTGCCATGGTGCTGGCCATCGGCCTGCTGGTGGACGACGCCATCGTGGTGGTGGAAAACGTCGAACGGATCATGGCCGAAGAAGGGCTCCCCCCACGGGAGGCCACCGCAAAATCGATGGACGAAATCACCAGCGCCCTGATCGGCATCGGCCTGGTCCTGTCTGCGGTCTTCGGTCCCATGGCTTTTTTTCCCGGCTCTACCGGGGTTATCTACCGACAGTTTTCCATCACCATCATCGCCGCCATGCTCCTTTCGGTGGTGGTGGCCCTGATCCTGACGCCGGTGCTTTGCGCCTCGCTGCTCAAGCCGGTGCCGGCGGGCCACGAGCCGGCCGACAACGCCGTCTTTTTTCTGCGCCCCTTTTTCCGGTGGTTCGACCGCTTCTTTTTCAGGGCCCGGGAGCTGTACCTGAAGCTGGTATCCCACTCCCTGGGCAAAAGTATTCGCTACCTGCTGTTGTTTGTCGTGATCGTGGCCGCCATGGCCTACCTGTTCGTCCGGATGCCCACCGCCTACCTGCCCGACGAAGACCAGGGGACCATGTACGTACAGGCCCTTTTGCCGGCCAACTCGACCCTGGAGCAAACCCAGGCGGTCCTGGCAAAGGTCAGGGAGCACTTCGAGCAAAATGAAAAAAAGGCGGTCGAATCGTGTCTGACCGTGGCCGGCTTCAGTTTTGCCGGAAGAGGGCAGAACGGGGGAATCGCCTGGGTCAGGCTTCGGGATTGGGAGCTTCGGGACCGACCGGAGCTCCGGGTCAAGGCCGTAGCGGCAAGGGCCTCCGCCGCCTTTTCCAGAATCCGGGAGGCGATGGTGTTTGCCTTCCCTCCGCCGGCGGTCACCGAATTGGGCCAGTCCAAGGGGTTCGACTTTCAGCTGCTGGACCGAGGCGGCATGGGCCACGACAACCTCATGGCCGCCAGAAACCAGCTCCTGGGCATGGCCGCACAAGACCCGAGGCTGACCAAGGTACGGCCCAACGGACTGGAAGACGTCCCCGAATACCGAATCGACGTGGATTGGGAAAAGGCCGGCGCCATGGGCGTGCCCGTCGACAGCATTCATCATACCATTGCGGCGGCTTTCGGCAGTGCCTACGTCAACGACTTTATCCACCGCGGACGGGTCAAACGCGTCTATGTCCAGGCAGACGCCCCGTACCGAATGCTCCCCAAGGATTTGGAAAACCTCTATGTGAGGAACACAACGGGGAAAATGGTTCCCTTTTCCTCTTTTGCCTCCGGCCACTGGACCATCGGCCCCCCCAAGTTGGAGCGGTTCAACGGATTTCCGTCCATCAACATCTGGGGGGAACCGGCAGAGGGAAGAAGCTCCGGCGAGGCGATGAAGGCGATGGAGGACTTCGTCGCTCGGCTTCCCCAAGGAGCGGGGTACGACTGGAGCGGGCTCTCCTACCAGGAGCGGATGGCCGGCTCCCAGGCCCCACTGCTGTATGCCTTTTCCATTTTCGTGATCTTTCTTTGCCTGGCGGCCCTGTATGAGAGCTGGCCGATTCCGTTGTCGATCCTGCTCACCCTGCCGCTGGGGGCCATCGGGGGGGTGATCGCCACCTCCATGATGGGCCTTCCCAACGACGTCTATTTTCAGATCGGGCTGCTGACCATCCTGGGCCTGACCACGAAAAACGCCATCTTGATCGTTCAGTTCGCCCGGGCCAGGGTCGACGAGGGGATGCGGGTGCGGGCGGCGACCCTGGAAGGCGCCCGGCTAAGGCTTCGTCCCATCGTCATGACCTCCCTGGCCTTTGGTTTCGGGGTTCTGCCCCTGGCGGTGGCCAGCGGGGCGGGAGCAGGAGCACAGCGGGCCATCGGCATCGGGGTGCTGGGCGGGGTGGTCACCTCCACGTTCCTGGTGACCCTGTTTGCACCGCTGTTTTACGTGATGGTTTACAAGGCCCTCGGAAAACACCGGAAACGGGAAAAAACAGAAGAAGCCGAATCGTCCCATGCGAAATCCTGACGCCAGCCGGGAAAAGACGGAAACATGAAAAGTGAAAAGAGCAAATGGAAGGTGAAAAGAGCCCTTTGGCTTGTCTCGGGCATCATGATTTTCTTTTTGGGCGCCTGCTCCCTGGCCCCGGAATATGAACGCCCGGAGGCGCCCGTAGATGCGGCCTGGCCGACCGGCGCGGCATACGAACAGACCGGGGTGGCCTCGGGCCAACCGTCGGGGGACATCCCCTGGCGGGAATTTATCACCGACGACCGGCTGCGGCAGGTGATCGAAACCGCGCTGGACAACAACCGGGATCTTCGCATTGCCGCCCTGAACGTGGAGCGGGCCCGGGCGATTTACGGTATCCAGCGGGCCGAGCTGCTGCCGGCGGTCAGCGCCTCCGCATCCGGGATCAAGCAGCGGGTCCCGGCGGACCTGTCCGCCACCGGCAAGGCCACCACACAGGAGCGCTACGATGTCGAGCTGGGAATCGCTTCCTGGGAGATCGACTTTTTCGGCCGCATCCGCAGCCTCAAGGACCGGTCCTTAGAGGAATACCTGGCCACCGAGGAGGCGCGCCGCAGCGCGCAGATCCTGCTCGTCTCCGAGGTCGCACGGGCCTACCTGGCCATGGCCGCAGACCAGGAGAACCTGGAGCTGGCCAGAACCACCCTGGAAACCCAGAAAGAGGCCCACTTCATCGTGAAGCGACGATATGAGGTCGGCGTCGCCACCGAACTCGACCGGCGCCGGTCCCAGACCCAGGTGGAAACCGCCCGCCGGGATGTCGCGCTGTACACCCAGTTTCTGGCCCAGGATCGAAACGCCCTCGACCTGCTGGTGGGAAGCCCGGTGCCCGAAACGCTTCTGCCGCCGGAGCTGAGCCGCGTCGCTCCTCCGGAACCGCTTTCTCCCGGCCTCCCGTCCGAGGTGCTCCTGGAGCGCCCGGACATCCTGGTGGCCGAACACCGGCTCAAGGGGGCCAACGCCAACATCGGCGCCGCCCGGGCCGCGCTGTTTCCACGCATTTCTCTGACCACCTCGGTGGGAACGGCAAGCGCCGAGCTGTCGGGCCTCTTCGGATCCGGATCGGAAACCTGGTTGTTCGCCCCCCAGGCCGCGATGCCCATCTTCGACGCCCGGCTCTGGTCAGCCCTGGACGCCGTCAAGGCCGAGCAGCAGATCGCCGTGGCCCAATACGAAAGGGCGATCCAGGCCGCCTTCAGGGAGGTGGCCGACGCCTTGGCCGTTTCCGGCACCGTGGAGGAGCAGGTGTCGGCGCAGCAGGCGGTGGTGGAGGCCGATGAAGAAACCTACCGCCTTTCGGTAAAGCGCTACGACAAGGGGCTCGACAGCTACTTGAACGTCCTGGACGCCCAGCGCTCGCTCTACCTGGCCCAGCGGGTGTTGGTGGCGCTGGAGCTGGAAAAGCAGGTGAACCGGATGCAGCTCTACGCCGTGCTGGGCGGAGGGGCGGAGTAATGCCCGATGTCGGATGTCCGATGTCGGAAAGACAAAAAGACAGCCAACCGTCAGGCCAGACCTCCGACATCCGACCTCTGACATCGGGCTTTTGCTTCCCAGCTTCCTGGCATCCCAGCCTTCCAGCAAATAGGGCGCCTTGCGCGCCCTATTCGTTTTCCAGCGGAAAGGTCATGGTGGCGCCGTACCAGCCGATGACGGAGATCATGGGAAACAGGGAAAGCGACAGAACGAGGTAGACCACGTTGACGCCGGCAGGGTCGGCCATCACTTCCGGGGAGGTCCAGCGCCAGACGAACATGACCACGCCAACGGCAAGAGCGGCTAACGAAAGGGGGATCTTGACGGCAACCGGTTTCATCATGGCGGCCATGTAATTGTACCACCAGGTGAAAAAGCCGGTGGTCATGGCCACCACCATGAACAGGATGCCCCCGCCCAGGCAATGAAAAGCGGTAGTTTCAAAGGGCCGGTGCCCGGTGATCAGAAACAGGAGGTTGAACACCGGGTTGGAGAGCAAAAAGACCAGCGGAAAATGAACGGTCATCGGGTGGGGGTGGCGGCGGAAGAAGGGGTTGGCCTCCATCATCCAGGCCAGCCAGCCGGGCATCGGCCTTTTGGGCTGCTTTTCCTGTTCCAGGACGCCGATCTGGGGGTACCGCTCCAGAACGTCTGTTTCGTGGGGTGCCGCCTGAATATCGGTGGTCAGGTCCGCGCCGGCGTTGTGCCGGTTCATGTGGCGGCCGCCCTTCCACATTTTGCTTTCGCTCACATCGTAGACCCTGCCCTTGTGGGCGATATAGAGCGGTTTTCCGTCCCGGCCGCTATATTCGGCCAACTCCTCGGCGGTGAACGTCTTCATCTCCTACTCCATTTTCTGGCCCATGTTCCAGAGTTCTTCCTGGGTCTGACCGCTTGGCCAGATGTAGACCGCCTTCCCGTGCTTTTTTCCCTGGAGGTAGGCGCCTTCCCAGCGGTCCCCGTTTTTGAAAATGTAGGTACCGGAGCCGTCTTTGACGTCGTCTGCGAACTGGCCCGTATACTTGTCGCCGCTGGCGTAAAAATAGGTGCCGCGGCCGTGCATCTTATTGTCCTGCCACTGCCCGACATACTTGTCTCCGTCGGCAAATGCGTATGTTCCCTCGCCGTGCATCCGATTGTGCTTCCACTGTCCCTCGTATCGGTCTCCGCTGCTGAAGATCAGGGTGCCGTGGCCGTGCTTTTCCCCCTGGGCGTTGATGTGGCCTTCATAGCGGAAGTTCTTTCCCTCGATTACGGTGGCGGTCAAGCCGGCCGTGTTCTGCGCCTGAACGAGCGTCCCATCAAGGGTGGATTCCCCGGCCTTCGGCGCGGACGCGCCGGCCGCCGGTTCCGGGGCAGTCGCAGCCGGCACCTCCGCCTGGGCCGCCGGCCCGGGAAGCGCCTTTTTGAAGGCGGCATCAGGAGCCGGTGTTGAAGCGGGCTTCATGCCGGGAGGCTCTGCTTCCGGAACCGATGCAGGCCCTGCAGCCGTGGTCAACGGCGGCCCGAATCTTTTTGCCACGGTGCCGTCGTGGATCGCGATGAGTTCCGCCCGCAGCAGAGGAGCGCCGCCTGCCGCATGGGCGTAGCCGGTGATCAGAAAGCCCCGGCCGGGGGCTTGATCCATCTGCCGAACCGCGTCGATCAGTCGGTAGCGGGCGATGCTCGAGGCCGCATCCTTTTCCGGCGTCAATGGCGACCCCCGCATCCACTCGACGATCACGGCCCGGCCGTTCTGGGCAAAGCGCTTCATTACCTGGTCGAACAGCAGGTCTTCCACATCCCGGCTCAAGGGCTCCCGCGCCCGGGAGGCCGGGTCGAAAAATGAGCCCACGGCCACCAGATACGGGTCGGTGCCGGAAAGCGACTCGATGGCCGGCTGAAACTCATCCAGCATCGACGCCACCTGCCCCTCCAGATCAGCCGACAAGACCGGCGGCGCAAAAAATCCTGCCCAGACTGCGAAGACGACGGCAAACGCGCCCGGTAGTCGTTTCATGGCACTCCTTTTACGCTGCGCTTTGCTAAGGCGGGTTTTAACACTGTTGAAACAGGAAATGCTTCTTTGTCTGCGTTTTCCGCGGCATGCGAAATGATAATAAAATCGCGGCAGCGGTTTTATTATTTAGGATATCCGACCCTCAGGGTCAAGGGATCAGGCGAACATCCCCGTGCTCACGCGGCGGCATCCGGGCTCAGGATACGGTACCGGAGGCACAGCAGCCCGCCTTCCAGGCGCTGATGCTCGACCAGTTCGACGCTCATGTCGACCTCGCCTGCAAACAGGGAAATGCCGGTGCCGAACACCAGAGGGGAAACGGTGAGCACCATTTCGTCGATAAGGCCGGCGGCGGCAAAAAGCGTGTTGACGGTCGCCCCGCCAGCGAGGATTGCTTCTTTGTATCCCTCCTTGGCGAGTTCTTTCAGCAGGTTTGCCGGGCAAAGGGGTGAAAATACTACCCGTGGATCGCTGCTGATTCTTTGCCGGTTGCGTGTCAGGACCACGGTTTTTCTGTCGGGAAGCGGCTTTTTCAAGGTGTCGTAGGTTTTCGAGCCCATGATCACGGCCCCGGCCTTTTTGCTGATCTCCATGAACAGCCGCTTGTCCCCCTTGCCAGTCCAATCCGGAAAATGGTCCCCACTTTTTGCGATCATCCCGTCCACGGTCATGGCCATCACCAGGATTACTTTCATTCACACTCTCCCATAGTCCCTGGAAAGGCAGCGATAGAGCTGCTTTTAACTCAACTTTCGGGTTTCGTCTCCAGTGGAGCGCAATGGGTGATTTGATGGCGGCATACGCTGTCTGAGCTCCTTAGGAACCCTTGCATCAGCGCTTGGCTGAGCCGTTTTCGAAGGTTGCTGCCATCTAAGCCTCTCGTCGTTTTGGTGATGTTTTGGCCTGCGCTGATGTTAGGGTTCCTTTGGGGCGAGTTCGTATGCCGGCAGCAAATTATCCATTTCGCGGAATGATGAAGCCCGAAAGTTTGAATTAACGGCGTAGCCGATCCCCCAAATCGACCTCAAGATTTCACGAAAAGGGCGGTGAACTTCGCACCCTCCAGCGCGGCACGCGTTTCGACCAGGCCGGCGTTCTCTGCAAGCTTTCGGATCCGGTGGGCTTCAAACCCGATTCGCGGCTCCGTATTTTCGCAAATCAGCAGGCGGCCGCCGGAAGACAGCTTTTGCGCCAGGCAGTCGACCACGCTTTGGCGGTTTCCTGCCTGGATGAACCCCAGCACGCGATGAACCAAGACCAGATCGTAGTCGGCATCGGGAACCGGGAGTTTTCTCAGGTCTCCGAGGTAAAACTCGACGTTGGCAAAGCGGCGAAGCCTCTTTCGACAGAGCCCCATCCAGAGGCTGGAGACATCCACGCAGGTCAGTCTCCCATTGGGGCCGATTGCCTTTGCGATGACCCGGGCACCGAGGCCGCCTCCACAGCCGAAGTCGAGCACCCGCTCGCCTTCAGCCAGTTCGGCAATATCCATCAGCCGGGCGAAGCGGCCGGGAGCGAACAGGGGCGCTGCCATTCGATCGGCGGCAATCTGCAGCAGGGGGGGATTTTCAAACATGTAGTCGGCGTAGCGATGGGGCCGCATGACAATCCCTTCTAAAACGGATCGAGCAAGTCTGGGTAGCAGATAGCCGGCAGGAGGGCCTGGCACCCTATGGTTCGGACATCCGCCGCCGGAAGCGGTGCACGGCGATTTTTCATCACAACAGCGATCGAATCAGGGCGGCCAGCTTTGCCGGATCGTGGCGGGCCATTCCCCCGGTGGTATCGACCAGGTCGGCACTGACCAGCTTCCGGTCGTTCCACCAGCCGTCTTCGTTGTCGATCTCCACGAATTCAGCCCGCTGGCGCCGGTAGCGTTCCAGAACCTGCGGCTCCGGCCGTCGATGATTGTACACCATCACGTCAAAGGGACGGTGGATCGCTGACTCCACTCTGGCCACGAAATCTCGAGCGCGGAACTGCTGGGTTTCTCCGAACTTGGTCATGATGTTCAGCACGTAGACGAGCCGGGCCGTCGTCTTTGCCAGCGCCTCGGCCACTTCCGGCACGATCAGGTTTGCGATGATGCTCGTGTACAGGTCGCCGGGGCCTAGGATGACCAAATCGGCGTTTTCGATGGCCTCCAGGACCGGCGGATGCACGGAGATGGGCCCGTTGTCCTTGGGGAGCAGAAAGACGTCCCGGATCTTTTCCCGTCGGCTGCTCCGGGGGACGTCGATGGCCCCTTCGCCGACAATCCGGCTTCCGTCTGTCAGCTCCGCGACCAGGGTGGCATTGTCTGTCGTGACAGGCAGAATCCGCCCCCGGACCTCGAGAATCTCGGCCAGGGCTGCGACCCCTTCGGGGAAGCTCCCCGAGTACCAGGACAGCATGGTCAGCAGCATGTTTCCCGCGTTGTGTCCCGAAAGGCGCCCGGTTTTCGTAAAGCGCTTCAGCAGGAGGCGCCGGGCCGATTCCCGGTGGGGAGACAGGGCGACGATGCATTTGAGGACGTCGCCGGGGGGAAGGGCCCCCAGTTCCTCCCTGAGCCTTCCGGTGCTTCCGCCGCTGTCGGTCATGGCCACCACGGCGGTAATCTCGGCCTCGGGAAGATCCCGGAGGCCGGAAAGCAGGCTGAACTGGCCGCTGCCGCCTCCGATGGTTGTCAACCGGATCATAGCGCCCCTGTCGGAAAGAGAGTTGTACTCGGCTCATACCGCTGGTAGTATTTTTACCATAACCTGGGTGCAACGTGTTGTAAATCGGAATACCGGTGCGCCGGTCACCGGTCTTTCCGATACGAAGGAGGCGCAGCGGTCTTTGGAGATGACCCAGGGGTGGCATGGAGGTCGATGCGCTGCAATGGCGGACACGCCAAGCCGGGGGGGGTCTGCCTCAATGCGCACCCTGGTCTTCAGTTGTCGGGCAGCAGGCATCCACCGGCCGGGGGCAGGGGTCGGTGTAGCTCCCGTCCGGTTCCCTCAGATAGCAGCAGCACAAGTCCGCATTTCCTTCTTTGTTCCGGGTAAGCGGACATCCTTGGCTTACTCTTTGAATTCTTTTTATTTCTTCCATCGTCATCTCCTCGGTATGCGGTCGATGCGGGGGTCTGCCATTTTCTTGCGCAAGATTCTTTCCGATCCGGCTCTTGTCAATGCGCGGAGACAAGGCCGCGGTGGCGGGCTTTTCTTGCTGAGCGCTTGACAGCAGCGGTTTGTTTGGGTTATCTGCCAGCATTTCCAGGCAAGCGCCGCCGCTGGCCGCGCCGGCGTTTG
The DNA here is from genome assembly GCA_021737185.1 of Desulfobacterales bacterium. Classification (GTDB taxonomy): domain Bacteria; phylum Desulfobacterota; class Desulfobacteria; order Desulfobacterales; family CAFBRK01; genus JAIPEL01. Next base: position 16,845 of record JAIPEL010000038.1, read on the forward strand.
CCAGTTTGATCAAGAAAAGAGGAGCCGTTACCATGGGCGTATACCGCAATTGGTTTCTTGCCAGCCGGCCGTGGTCGTTTTCCATGACCGCCATCTCCGTGGGCGTCGGCAGCGCCATGGCCGCCATCGCCGGGCCGTTTCAATGGCCGCTGTTTTTGCTGGCCCTGGCCAGCGCCGTGCTGCTGCATGCAGCCACCAACCTGATCAATGATTATTACGACGTGCGCCACGGTGTAGATACCATCGAGGTGGCCACCGCCCAATATCGGCCCCATCCGGTGGTCGAAGGTTTGATTCCGGCAGAGCAGGTCCGGTGGGTGGCCTATGCCCTGTTCGCCCTGGCAGCGCTCATCGGTCTTTACCTGACCGCCGTCTGCGGCATGGTCATTTTCTGGATCGGACTGACGGGCCTGCTGGCCGGTTTGACGTACACGGCCCCTCCCCTCAAATACAAATACGTCGCCCTCGGGGAGCTTTCCGTCTTCCTCATGTGGGGGCCGCTGATGGTCGAAGGCGCCTATTATGTCCAGCGCCAGGCCCTCAGTGCGCAGGCGTTCTGGGTCTCCCTGCCGTTCGGCGCCCTGGTGGCTTTGGTGCTCCTGGCCAACAACATCCGCGACATCGACCACGACCGCAGCCGACACATTCACACCCTGGCCATCATGCTGGGCCGCAGGCGCGGGCAGAAAGCCTTCCTGCTGCTCATGGGCGCCGCTTACGTGGGCATCCTGGCCCTGGCCCGCACCCTGACGCCATGGGTGCTGATCATCTTTTTCACCCTCCCGCTGGCCATTCGATTGCTGCGTCAGATGATCGACGCCGTCCCCAACGACGCCGACGCCCAGACCGCCAAGCTGGATACGGCCTTCGGCGTGCTGCTGGTAGCTTCCCTGGTATTGGAAGGGCTGGTTGGATGACAAAAGACGGCGTTTCCCCCGCCAGCCGGATCTGGGGCACCGCAGCCCTCGCCGCAGCCCTTTGGTTTGTCACCTTTTACCTGGACTTTTCCAACTTCTGGATCAAGATCGCCTTGTCATCGGCGCTTCTGGCCGTTCTGGCGGCCGCGTTTCAGCCGCCGGCATCCAGGCCGGCCGTCCGGCCCGGGGATATCGTGATCGGGGTGGCCGCAGCCGCGGTGCTCTGGGGAGTCTTCTGGCTGGGAAAACAGGTCTCCACGGCCCTTTTCCCCGTCGCCGGCAGCCAGATCGGCGCCATCTACGGCAAGGGCGATGGGTTTTCCCGTTGGGGAGTTTTTTTTCTGCTGCTGCTGGTGACCGGGCCGGCCGAGGAAATCTACTGGCGGGGATTTTTGCAGAAAAACCTCATGGCCCGCCACGGCCGCCTCACCGGATGGGCCCTGGCAACAGCGATTTATGCCGGCGTGCACATCTGGTCCATGAACTTCATGCTTATCGGCGCCGCGGCCGTTGCCGGCGCCTTCTGGGGGCTGCTCTATTGGCATTGCCGGCGGCTGGCCCCCGTGATCGTGTCCCACGCCCTGTGGAGTTCGTTCGTCTTTTCGGTGGTTCCCATCCCCTGACCCTCCCATCGGTGAAAAACGATCCGAAATTTTGTTGGAGGCACCTGATTTTCTGTTTTTCCGGAAACGAAAAAGTTGGCAAAAGATTTGCCGGTTGCCGCCTGCAGCGTCTATAGGAAGGCCAAATATCGGAAAATTTATGCGATAATCGTTGAAATTCAGAGAACAGCCGCCAGACCGGCCGGCACCGCTCTTGTTCACAAGACTCTAACCTTTTGTAATCATGAAAATTTCAATGATCCCATTTTGTCCCATCATTCCGTACCCTTATCAGCAGACTCTCTTTTTTTGGTTAAATAACGAATGTTTGCGCCTTGTTTACAACCTGCCGGGAGGATCCTCCCAACGCGCCTCTGCCTTCATTGACAGGACAGCCGCCAGGCAATATGTACCTCGGCCAATAGAATAAAATTGATGAAATCGTAAAAAGTGCCCGAAGCGTCATTCCGGGCTTGACCCGGAATCCAGAACTTATCGAAATCACTGGATTCCCGCTTTCGCGGGAATGACGAAAAAAGAGAATTTCGGACTTTTTACGAAAGCATCAAAATTCGGACTCGAAGACAGCCTTGAAGGAGAAAAAATGATCTCAGATGAATTTCGGTTCCAGCAGTTTGTCGAAATCGCCACGGGAAAACCCTACCATGAGATCATCTACCTCGCCGAGCAGGAAGCGCTCCAGGCTTGGCGAAAGGCCCATCCGAGCAAGGGGCTGTCCGATGAAGAACGGACTCGAAGCCTCCAATACCAGCAGATGCTCCTCGATCTGATCGAATACCTTCGCCACGGCGTCGTATTCCAGGACCGGAATGAAAAAACCGATGGGCTCTTCCAATTCCTAAGGGAAGGGGCCCGTACAGACGGCCTGATGGTTTCCTGACTAGACGCGGTTCGACGTTTCGAACCCTCCAGCCGTATCCAACGAAGCAATCCTTCCACCGGCCATCCCTTTTCGGCGCTGGTTTGCGGCATCCCCTGATGGCGCAGCTGGTCCATGAAAAAAATCGACCCCGATTTCCGGGGCATGCCTCTCGAAAATCGCCTCAAGACCGCCTCAACCGCTGGACAGGATGGTTTTTACCTGTCAATTAGCGGCCATTTTGTGCCTCTTGCGCACGGCGGCGAAACGATTATCCTAAGAGCAGGAAAAATGAAGTGATGACTCACGGGGTTCAGACGATCGAATCCCGAAACCGTAGAAGCAAACGAAATACGAGGTGACACCATGGCCGAGAAAGTTCAGGTGCTCAAAGGCGGCTGGCAGGCCTGGATAGACGTCGGATATCCGGTGGCACCGAAATAGCGGGGATACGCCCTGTTTCCCATGGACTAATAGCCAACATGGCGGCTGTACCACTGCCTTCCCAAGATGCCCCGAAGCTCCTCCTGATCGATCAGCTCCATGTCGATCAGGATCTTCCCGAGCTTCTGATACCTTTTTTCCAACGCGTGATGAATCTGCCCGGATGAGACATAGCCCAGTTCGATGAGAATCTCACCCAACTTCTTTGGCTGCATTTTTTGAAGCCGGAGGGCTTCTTTCAACTGCGCTTCGGTAATATGCCCCAAATGCAGGAGAATCTCGCCGATTTTGAGCTTCTGGAGGGCAAGGGCCTCCTTGAGCTGCGCTTCGGTGATGTATCCCCGATTGACCAGGAGTTCACCGAGCTTGGGCCGAAACGGCCTGAATCGGCGCAGATAGCGGAAAAGGACATCCACCGAAAATGCGGCCGCGACCGCCGCGGCGGCAAAGATCAGGGTCAGCAGGATGAAATTGCTGATCGTGCCCTGGGTGAGCCGGGTCAGCTCCCTGAGGGGGCATCCCCTCACAATACAGGGAAGAACGAACAGGAGCACCCAGCAGGCCAGAAATGTGCCGAGGCCGATGTACATGATGGTGTTGCGTCTGATGTCGCCTTCTCCCGGCGCCTGAGGCGCCTTTGGTGCCGATGCAACCGGCAAGCGGATCGGGTGATGTTGGAGGATTTTTTATAGGCACAATGCGTGCCGGAAATATGACAATCCCTATATCTCATATTTTCAGGCAAAACCAAAGGAGGCAGACCGCTCTCCAGGGAAAACTGCACAATTTTCGATGCACCACTGCACAGCAAACTGGGCAGGTCAGGGGGATTGTTGAGATGGCTTCTCGTCATTGTCCGCCGCACGGGTATAGCCTTCCAACATGTTTTGAATGCGGCGGGAAACCACTTCCTGAGGGGTCATCCGCAGCCCTTTTCCGACAGCGGCGCAAAGATCCGGCAGGTATTGGTGCAAAAGGGCGTCGGGGATGGGGCCTGCAAGGTTTTCCATCAATCGTGCTACGGCCTTTCTGGCCTCGGGATGCATCCAGTAATACCGGATTCGATCCCGAAGACTGTAGCTGCGCAGATACCGAAGGGCGTCCTCCGGCCCACGATAATAGCCCTTCCAGGGCTCGGGGCGGGCTGTCATGAGCGCCTCCATCACCCGGCGAAGATTGGACGGACAAGATACGGCCGGAAGCTCCTCTTCAATGCCGGCCAGGGCGAACAGAGCCTCCCGATAGGCAAAGGTCAGGCACGGGCCGATCTTGAGGATGGAAAAATGATCCTCGATCATCTGGGCAACAGCGCCGGGAGCCTGGTAATCGGCAGAATGAACTTCGAAGGTCATCCGGCCGGGAAGTTCGCTGTGACAGGCGGCCAGTTTCGACGCCTGCTCCCGGCGATAGCCGGCCACGGTTCGATTCCCGAATTCGACCCCCGGCTGAACCACCACCGCCGCCATCCGTTCCCAGGCCGTCTCCAGGCCGGCTGCGCGGAAGGCCTTTTCGAATTGATCGATCGCGGCCGCCAGCTCTTCAGGGCCGGTCACCTTCAAGCGCCCGCCCGGGAGCCGCTGGTGAAATCGCTCCGGATCCCGGTCCGATCCGTGCGGCGGGTCGTCCTCCTCCAGCCCTCCTCCGGGGGGCGGCACGTCCTCTCCGATCACATAGACCGGCGGCGCATGGCCGATCCGGTCTTCGGCTGCCGCCTCTGCCGCCTGACAGAGCGCCGCCGCCCGCACAGCGGCGACGTCCACAGGCAGCCTCGAACCAGCTTCGTCTGCACAGGCCGCCGACGTATCGAGATGAATTTTTGCAAAACCGGCCTGTATGCAGCAGCGGACCAACTTCGCCGCTTTTTTCATGGCCGTTTGTGCCGGTTCGTGCTTCCAGACGATCGGGCCCATATGGTCCGCCCCCAGAAAGAGCCGGTCCGCCGGCAGACCGGCGGCATCGGCCATCTTTCTCACGGCGCCGGCAAATACGGCGGGCGTCATCCCGGTATACCCGCCGTCCTGGTTGACCTGGCTGCCCGTGGCTTCGACCAGCAACAAACGGCCTTCTTCCCGGGCCTCTTCAATGGCGGCCCGAAGCACTGCCGGATGCGAAGAACAGACCGCTACCACGCCGGACGGCGTTCCGTCCGGGCGACGGCGATGCAAATTCAATAACGGATGATCCAATGCTTCCTCCGGATTTGACCTGCAGCCGGTTCTGCCCTATCTATCATGAGTGCTCGGTAAAACAGCATCTTAAAATCAGATCGGAAAGGGCAGTGCTCAGAATATCCAACAAGGTGGTCGTTCCGGATCAGGAAATCGAACTTTCCGCGGTGCGCGCCCAGGGCGCCGGCGGCCAGAACGTCAACAAGGTGGCAACCGCGGTCCACCTGCGCTTCGATATCGTCAACTCTTCTCTGCCGGATGTCTACAAGAAACGGCTCCTGGCCCTCAGAGACCGGAGAATCACCAAAGACGGCGTGGTGATCATCAAGGCCCAGCAGCATCGCAGCCAGGAAAAAAACCGGCAGGAGGCCCTGGAGCGTCTCCGCCGGCTGCTCCGGCGGGGGGCCGAAACCGCCAAGCGGCGAACCCCAACCCGCCCCACCGCCGGCTCCCAGCAGCGGCGCCTGGACCGAAAAACCCGCCGCGGCCGGATCAAGCAATGGCGAAAGAAAGTGTCCATATAAATCCGCACAAGCGGATTTATTTCATGACTTGCAGCACTCCGTCGATTCGGGCCAGACTCCTTGCCGCCTCTTGCCGGTCCTTTTTCGAAAGCTTGCCGGAGGCGGCCATCTTGGCCAACGCTTCCACCGTATCGTAGATGCTGTCGAAGGCCCCTTTCACGTCGAGATCATCGTTCATTCGCTCCTCAAAACCGGTTGCAAGGCGCCGAATCAAACCGGGGGCTGATTCCTGGGAACGGGCCGCCGTCCTTCCTTCATCGGCGATTTTCGCCGCCAGACCGCAAAAGGTGTCGATCCTGCCCCGGGCCAGGTGGAGATGATCCCGGTTCAGATCGATCTTCTGCCGGTAGTGGCCGTAAATCAGGTAAAAGCGAAGGTGGCGCGGGGCAAATCCATTGGCCAGGACATCTTCCACGTAGACGATGTTGCCCCGGCTTTTGGACATCTTCAACCCGTCTACCAGCACGTGCTCGCCGTGGAGCCAGTAGTTGGCAAATTTTTTGCCGGAGACGCCTTCGATCACGGCGATGTTGTAGTCGTGGTGGCGGTAGAGGTTGTCGATCCCCCCGCAGCTGATGTCGATCCGGTATCCCAGATGCTTGGTGATCATCGCCGGGTCCTGCACGTTCCAGGAAGGCCGTCCCTTTCCCAGCTCGGTCTCCCAGTAGATATCGCTGTCGGCATTCTTCTTTCGGCCCATCCACAGGACGAAATCGCCCAGGTTCCAGCGATGTCCGGGATAGGTGTCTTTGTGAAACCGGACTTTTTTCTCGGGCCATCGACTCATGTCCAGACCATAGAGTTTTCCGAATCCCTTGAACTTCAGCGGATCGTAATAGATGTTTTTCCCGTGCCGGTAGGCGATCCCCTTGTCGAGAAGCCGCTGGATCAGGTGCACGGCCTGGTCGATGCTGGTCGAGGACCGGGAGACCGCCGATTCGGGAAGTGCGATCCGGAGAAGGCGGCACTCTTTGAAGAATCGTTCCGCCACGGGTTCGGTCAACTCCTTGAGCGACACCTCCCGTCTGCGGGCTTCATCGACCGCCTTGTCTTCCACATCGGTGAAGTTGATCAGCCGCTGAACCGGATATCCGAGATAGTCGAGATAGCGCTGCAGCACGTCTTCGAACAGAAAGGTCCGGTAGTTGCCGATGTGGGGCCAGCTGTAGATCGAGGGGCCGCAGGTGAAGATTTTCACCGGGCCGTCTTTCTCCCTTGGCTTGAAGATTTCCTTTCGGTCTGTCAGGGTGTTTTTCAAACAGAGTCGCGACGGCATGGAAACTCCCTTTTACAGGTATGTTAGAATCGTTCCCGGTAGGGATTGTCAAACAGCCGATCTATGACCGTGAGTTCGCGGGACGCATGTGCATATCAAGCTCTCTCAAACGGAACGGATTATGACAATCTCTATAACCATGATTTGAACCAGTTCCAGCCACCGTTGCAAAATCAACCGATGTTGAAGTAATCTATGGATCGGTGGTTTCTTAGCCAAAGCGCCGTCATTCCCGCGGAGGCGGGCATCCAGTCCATTTATTTCAGAACATGCCTGGGTGCCCGCCTCCGCGGGCATGACAGAAAAACTCCGCGGTCCCTGAGATAATTATCCATATAAAAGATGTAGTTTACCCTGCGGAACCGAATCGATGAACCTTATTTTTCTTGCCATCGTCCTGATCGCGGTTTTTTTCGCCGGGTGGCGGCAGGTTGCCGGGCCCCTGTCCCCGACGGCACCACCCCCCATGGAGGCGCTTTCCGCGGCCATGGTCGATTCAGCCGGCGGCGCCGTAGAGCTGGCCATCGGCCTGGTCGGCGTGATGGCCCTGTTTCTGGGACTGATGAAGGTCGCCGAAGAAGGCGGAATGCTGAAAATCCTTTCCCGGCTGATCCGCCCCCTGATGGTCCGCCTTTTTCCGGAGGTTCCGCCCGACCACCCGGCCATGGGGGCCATGATTTTGAATATGGCGGCCAACGCTTTGGGGCTCGGCAATGCGGCGACGCCCTTCGGCATCCGGGCCATGCAGGAGCTTAACCGCCTCAATGACCGCCCGGGGACCGCCACCGACGCCATGGTGCTCTTTCTGGCCATCAACACCTCCAGTGTGACCCTGCTGCCCACCGGCGTCATCGCCCTTCGGGCCGCCGCCGGGTCCAGCGGTCCGGCGGCGGTTCTGCCCACGACACTGTTTGCCACCTTCGGCTCCACGCTGGTCGCCATCGCCGCCGCCAAGCTCTACCGCCGCCTGGCGCCGATCCGCAGGGACGACACCGGCGAGGGGACGCCGGAAGCATCGGCCGAGAACGCTTTAAGCGATGAACCGCCGGCAGAGACGGAGGCCGGCTACCCTCTTTGGGCCAGCATCACCACCCTGGCGGGCCTCGCCGCCCTGATTCCCCTGGCTATATGGTTCGGACCGGACCTTTCGCCGTGGATTCTGCCCCTGCTGATGGCAGGATTCCTCGTTTTCGGGAAACTTCGCAAGGTTCGCATCTATGAATCGTTTGTGGAAGGGGCCAAGGACGGATTCCAGGTGGCTTTGCGCATCATTCCCTATCTGGTGGCCATTCTGGTGGCCGTGGGCATGCTGCGGGCCAGCGGAGCGCTGGACGTCATGGTCTCCGTTTTGGGGCCGGTAACCGGAAAAGTGGGGCTGCCGGCAGAAGCCCTTCCCATGGCCCTGATGCGGCCCCTGTCCGGATCCGGCGCCTACGGCGTTCTGGCCTCGATCATCCAGGACCCGGCGGTGGGGCCCGACAGCTACACCGGTGTTCTGGTCTCCACGCTGCAGGGATCGACGGAGACCACCTTCTACGTGCTGGCCGTCTATTTCGGCGCGGTACAGGTACGCCGGGTTCGCCATGCCCTGGCCGCCGGCCTGACCGCGGACCTGGCCGGCGTGGCGTTTGCGGTGCTGGCCTGTTCCTTTTTACTCCGCTGACAGGAAAACCTGCGCATCGGCTGCGAAGTGGGCGACCCAGGACGCCGGCGCGGTCGTTGAGCCATAAAGGAGGATGTCTTGAAGAGAAATATCGAATCCATTCTCGTGCTGGGTCTGGGAAAAGTGGGGACATTGGTGGGAATTTTGCTCGAAAAAACCGGATTTGTCGTTGTCGGTGCAGATCTTCGCCAACAAACCGGACTTCCTTTTGAGACCAAAACACTCGATGTAACCGATGTCGAGCAGGTCACGGAGATGATGAAAAAACATGACGCCGTCGTTTCCTGTCTTCCCTACCGTTTTAACCTAAAAATCGCGGCCCGGGCCTGTCGGCATGGGATTCATTATTTCGATCTGACCGAAGATGTCCCCACCACAAAGCAAATCATCAAATTGAGCGAATCGGCCGAATCCGTTCTGGCGCCTCAATGCGGGTTGGCTCCCGGATTCATCGGCATCGTCGGCGCCGCTTTAGCGGAAAAATTTGAAAAGGTAAGAAGTCTGAAACTGCGGGTCGGCGCGCTTCCCCAGCACCCGACGGGGCTGTTGGGATATGCCTTCAACTGGTCGCCGGAAGGCGTCGTAAACGAATATCTCAATGACTGCGAAGTCATCGAAGACGGGGTTCACAAGTGGGTGTCGCCCATGGAGTGGATCGAAAAGCTCGTCATTGACGGGATCCAGTTGGAGGCGTTTACGACCTCGGGGGGGCTGGGCACCATGTGCGAAACCTATCTGGGGCGCATTGAAAACCTGGATTACAAAAGCATCCGTTACTCCGGGCATGTAAAATTGATGAACTTTTTCTTTCACGAACTGCTGATGAGAGAAGACCGTAAGACGGCCGGTGAAATTTTGACGAATGCAAAGCCGCCTGTAAAACAAGATGTCGTATATATCCACGCATCGGCCGAGGGCTGGCAAAACAGGGAACTGATTCGCGATGAATTCGTGAACTCGTACTATCCCATCGACATCGGTGACAGATCGTGGAGTGCGATTTCCTGGACGACCGCTGCCTCGGCCTGTGCCGTCGTTGAGATGGTGGTCAACGGCGCCATACCGAACAAAGGGTTTGTCAAACAGGAGTCCATTTCATTACAAGCGTTTCTCCAGACCCACAACGGCCGATTGTACGAATCGAAGCCCCATGGCGGTCCAATATAGGCGTGCGCAAAACATCCATTTCTTCGCGGTGCGAATCCGGAACGACATCAGCGTCTTTCTATAATCCCCCGGGGTGTGATATTATATCATAACTACCCGGTATAAAATATCGGGGGCCAGCCAAATCAGCATGTTTCATGCCAAGGATTGAAAGCAGGAATATTCAGTGGGTTATGTAAGGAAGGTCCGAAATATAGACGGATATTGCACAAATTTCAGGGCCGTTTTCACCGAATTCTGTGCACCTGACTTTTCCGGAATGGTATCAACAGTGCTGAATCAGCCCGCATTTTTGCCGAATTATTCAATAAACGCGCAAAATCGCACGCTACTCACTAGTTAGCCGCACCCGAAGGAGGACAATGTGGCAAAAAGTACCGATTTTTCGAAATGCCCTTACCACATCAAGCAACCGTGCCCTGGATTAACTTTTGGCAACGAAGCAAGGTCTTCTAAGACTGTTGTCGTGACCACTGAAGACGGAAAGATCTTTGTTGATTATTTTGACTTTATTCGCAGCCACGAATACAAATGCATCGAGTGTCCAATAAATAAGCCAAAACGGGCGATATTATGACGATAGGAATCCAACAAAGGCTATGATATAAGGAAAATGCAAACTCAATTTCTCGTTGCGCTTTTAGTAGCATTAGTCGCTGTTCTACTTACCGTTTGGGTTAGTAGCGCAAGAGAAAAACATAAGAAACAAGTACCTCAAAAGCAATTCAACACTATTGTACTTGATGACAACGGAAAGAAGAGATACTTTTCATGGCATAGTCGGGATCCAATACACTTGATTGAGAACGAAGGCCAAGATCAACAGTTACTCGATTTTTTGGTTCCACTGCGTGACGCCATCTACGAACACTCAGATATGAAACCTCAGTTCAGTTTTCCTCATGATCTCAAAGGTGAAATTGTTTACGAAATATCGCCAGATTTCCAATCGAAATGGCGCCTACTCGGAGGAAGAGGGGATGGACCAGGAGATCAAGTGTTAGTACTCTTGCCTCCTCGTCATCGAAGTTAACATCGGCATTCATCAGATCGCCATTCCGTGGTCGCTCCATGGAAACGGGTGATCCCGGGCTCTCAGGATTGCCACTATGACTCTAAATCCGAAGCAAGTAAAGGTGGTGATAGCATCAGCTGCAATTTTCATTGCCATGGGGCTGTGCCCGCCATGGACCTATACTCTCGACTCTGAATCAATTCATCGCGAAAAACCTGCAGGGTACGCTTTAATTATTGCACCACCTGCCCCTGAGAGGAAAGCGCCTGCATTTGGAGTTCGTTTGGATATATCCCGTCTTTTAGTGCAGTGGCTTGTTCTGGGCGCAGCAACAGTGGGGGCGGTTTTGCTTGTTAAAGAGCCTCGTGTGGAAAAAGGTTCCCCAGAGCTATAAAAAAGTACGGCCGGACAGCAACTACGTTGCACTCCATTGCATCCGGTGAAATTATCATTTTCTGCGACGCCTTTAAAAAAGGAGAGAATATGGATGCTTTTTTGGATGATATAGAAACAGAATGGAAAACAGTACCAGAATACAAAAATGTTAAAGCTGAGTATTGGGCTCCAGGGAAGGCTCAAAAGGAGACTTGCCCAAAAGGATGCAAATTGGAAATATATGAAGATACTCCTACACAGTGGGGACGGACAGTAGGGCATGATGCCTACCGCCAGACAAGAATATGCCGGAAACATGGTTTCGCTATAATTTATGCTATAACCGGTCCCACCGCATCTGCTTCAAATTGGAAGCCATGACAAAATTGCAAGAACATACTGAATGTACCTGTTGTGGAGCCGAAATAGGTGAGGACTCTGATACTGATGGGAAAAGAAATCCTTGTAAGATTTGTGGGAGTACCAAGCGTATTTATAATATTTCAATTACTGAAAAAGCCATTATGCGTGATGGATATGGAATATCGGTAAGAAGCCCTGGGAAAAAAAGATCGCACATCGAGGAAAAATCAATTCCGGATTATTCATACAGTAGAGGAAAGAAAGTTCATCGCCAGCAACTGTTTCATAGAGGAAATGATAAATATTTTGAAAGAATTACAGATTATGAAACTGGTGAAATCATTCATCAATGTGAGGAGGCGCTTTCAAAGCATAGAGGACATGGAAATGCAAAGCGGAATAAAGAAAGTGGCTAACATCCGCCTGGGGCAGACGGCGGGAAAATCGCGGTTTTTCGCTAAAGCCATACAAGGTTGAACTTTTGATGGGCCGCTGCTCAGGCGGGGCGTTACACAATGCCTTCACATTCAATCGAAACCCGCCGCGCGGACTACACTCCCAATTCCCGGTAACCTTCAATTTGACACCGGATTTGAATTTCCGCCTTCCGGCCCGTAAAACGTCTGCGTCAGGACATTTGCGTGAGGTCTTCTCATGTCCCCCCTGAAAAATCCCCGGACGTTGAAATGGATTATGAACCTGTGGCCCCCCTACCTGGGCGCAGGCATCCGGGTGCGAAAGATCGCCGCTGACTGGCGGTCCGCAGAGGTCTGCCTGACCCTGCGGTGGTTCAACCGAAACTATGTGAACACCCATTTCGGCGGCAGCCTCTTTGCCATGGTCGACCCTTTTTTCATGCTTCTGCTGATCAATCTTCTGGGAAGGGAATACCGGGTCTGGGACAAGCGAGCCGACATCGAGTTCGTCTCGCCGGGCAGAGGCACGGTCACGGCGCGATTTCATATCGATGATCCGCTCCTGGACAGGATCCGCGAAAAAACCCGCAGCGGGGACAAACATTTCGAAAAGCTGCCGGTGGTCGTAAAAGACGAAGGCGGCCGGATCGTCGCACGCATCAATAAAATCCTGTATTTCCGAAAAAAGCCGGATTCCCAATGACCCCGTGAGGCCGACGGTTTACAACTACGTCGATGAAGGTTAGCATCTCATCGACTACTGAGGGCTGGTAGCAGCCGACCGCTTCGGCTGTCGACCCGGTTTGTTTTGGAAATGTTTCGCGGCACGCGAAACCATCATACAGTCGCGGCAGCGACTGGATGCAGGAGAAACCGATGCTCAAAGGCGCAGTCTTTTTGGATCTGGAAAATCTCACCCGAAACGGCGGATGGGGGATGCGCTATCCGGTCATTCGGCAGCTTGTCGAGGCCCAGAACGTCACCCTGCTTCGGGCAAACGCCTATCTGGCCATCGACCGGGAACGGGAAAGCGCCGAGCGCGAGTTTCGACAGCGAAACGAAGACTTTCGGCGGGCCATCCGCCGCACCGGCTTTCACCTCGTGCTCAAGGAGATCCGCCGGTACCGAAACGAGTACGGCGAAACCGTCCTGAAGGCGAACGCCGACCTCGATCTGGCCGTCGATGCCCTTCTTCAGGCGGAAAACCTCGACTACGTGCTGCTGGGCAGCGGAGACGGCGATTTTCTCCGCCTGGTGCGGGCGCTGCAAAACCGCGGAAAGCGAGTGGACCTGCTCTCCTTTGCCAACACCAGCTCGGATCTGCAGCAGGAGGTCGACGTTTACTTTTCCGGTTTCATGGTGCCCGGCCTGCTGCCGGTCAAAGGATCGGGGGACAACCGCCACAGAGGGATCATGGTGTCGGCCAACGAAGAAAAAGGATACGGATTTTTGCGGATCAGGACCGGCCTCGGGGCAAACGAAGTGATCGAAGACGTCTTCTGCCACATCAACGATTTTTCCCCCGAGATCGAAAACACCGCCTTTGCCGGTCTCAAGTCCCGTCAGAGTGTGCTTGAATTCGATCTGGTCGAGCAGGAAGACGGACGCCACCGGGCGGAAAACATCTCCCTGTTCGACTGGGAATCAAACTGACGATGCCGCCCTCCCGTGTTGTTTTTCTTTCAACAAGGTGAAAATGTATTTGCTTTTCTCTTGAAAAGCATTAATGTAGCCCCGTCACTGAAAACCCGCCCTTTCCGGGGCGGGCCGGTTTCGTTCTGAGGGTTTGCACCATTTGTCGAAAGTGGCCGCCCAAAGTCAAGAAACGGTGAAATTCTATGAAAGGAGGGTGGCAACATGGCAAATGGAACAGTCAAGTGGTTCAATGAGCAAAAAGGCTACGGTTTCATTGAGCAGGAAGACGGACCGGACGTATTCGTTCACCATTCGGGGATCAATTCGAGCGGCTTCCGTACCCTGAACGAAGGCGATCAGGTGACCTTTGATATTCAGCAGGGCGCCAAAGGACCGTCTGCAGTCAACGTGACCGTCGTCTAGGGTTTCAAACCACGACACGCCAAAAAAAGGCCCGCCGCCGATCCAGGCAGCGGGCCTTTTTTATTGCGGAACAATTTTTGGCCATGTGATAGAAAACTCTTGATTTGTTTGGAGGATCGACTAATAATTATTCATCAAGAAAGGTCTGTGAACGGTTCATCAGGCCTGTTTCACCGGAAAGGCGGTTCCATTGTGGCGCCCTCGGTATGAAACAGTGAGACTTATCAAGAAAGGAGGAGGGTGTCCCGATGGCAACTGGCACAGTCAAATGGTTCAACGAGAAAAAGGGCTACGGATTCATCGCACAAGACGACGGTCCGGATGTATTCGTTCATTTCACCGGAATCACCGGAAGCGGCTTTCGAACCTTGCATGAGGGGGATCGGGTGACGTTCGAAATCGAGCAGGGGCAAAAAGGCCCGGCTGCGGTAAACGTCACTGTAGAGTAGCCTTCCGATCAACGATGTCAAACAGGCGCACCCCTTGCCGTGCGCCTGTTTTTTTGGGGAGGAAAGGCGCCCCTCTCCGGACGCAGGATTAGTCTTCTTTGCCGGCGGGCCCGTGCACGGCAAGAACCGGGCATTCGGCCAAGCGGACCACTTTTTCAGCCACCGAACCGGACACGAACCGACGCCAGCCGGTTTCTCCGTGGGTCGAGATGACAATCAGATCCGCATGCTCATGCTTGGCCGCCTCCACGATCTCGTGAGCCGCATCCCCGGAAAGCACCAGGTATCGGATCCTGCCGATGCCGACCCGCAGTTTTTCCGTGATATCACCCAGGGCCTTTTCGGCTGATTCCCGAATCTCCTGCTCCAGCTCTACCTGTCCTACCGCGCCGGCGCCATGGGGTGCAGGAACCATCGGTATTCGCGGCACCGCGTAAACCAGTATGACCTCCGCTGAAAATTCCCGTGCCAGCTCCTCTGCGGCATCGACCCCCGCCTGGGCCGGTTCGCTGAAATCCGTCGGGGCGATGATTTTCTTGATCGGCAGCATGTGGGCTCCTTTCCAAGCTCAACCGCCGGCCGGCGCAGGAAGTGCGATACTTCCCGCGGCCGACCGCTGATGGCTTGCAAGATGGTACTCCAGAATAAAGGGCATTTTAATCGCAACAGATGATATGTTATAAGATTTTACCAGAGAAGAGGCGCAACGCGCAATCCGTGCTTTGCCTTATTTATGCCGCAGAATCCATGTAGACATCCAAAACATGATGGTCTCGTAAAAAGGCCGAATATTCTTTTTTCCGTCATTCCCGCCCCGCATCGAGTGCGGGATAAACTCCAGCGGGAATCCAGTGTTTTCTGGTACTTATGAAAACCGAATAAAGCCCGACGAAGGTTTCGGGTACTTTTACGATTTCATCAAAACTTAACTCCCGATCGGTTGAGAGGGAACACCATAGCAGGGGTCCGGCGGGATGGATCGAAGCGGGTTTCAATGCGCGCTTTGCGCCCGGACCGGCATCTGCCGGTCAACGGGCTGGGGGTGCGTCATCAGGTCCACAGACGCATGTTCTTGGTTTTGGCGCCGAAAAACCGGGATCGTTGAATCCGCAGAAGCCGCCCCAGTACCTCATCCCTGCGCTCCATGCTGACGACGCATTCTCTCTCGGCCGGGTTGAACACCTTGGGTTCTGTGAGAAGGGTAACGATATCATAAAAAAGTTCGTCTGGGATTTTTACGCTCATCTTTTGGATGCCTCCTTTTCCTCGAAAGGGGATTGCCAGCCTATAAGAAACAGGTTTCTCGTCCTCATCCAACAGGAGTTCGGCCGCTTGAAACGGAACCAGGACAAGCCCTATGCATGCAGCTTTTCCTCAGATCCGTTTCGACGATCCGAAACGTCCGAAAGACGGGCCCGGTACACGATTTCCCGCAGGGGGTGTGACCCCCTTGCCGAACATCGGCGAACCGTTTATTGCAGCGCTCTCTTAAGAAGATGTTGAAGGCGGCGCCGAACGGCCAAAACCACTACAGCGGGGAAAACCTTGGGGTAGGATACTGTCCCCAATTGATATGTAAACTATCGTCTCTACCTGTCTTTGTCAAGCCGGCTTTTAGAACGCTTGAGAAAAATCGGCTTCGACTCTGGTTATAGGGACTTTCATACTACCTTTTCAAATTGGTTCGGACGTATCCCCAGTGAAGACCGACATGAACGGCAATGGACACCGTGAAAAAGACCGCGGCCCAGGCATGAATTTCCCGGACCGCGTGGCGCATGGAGACGCCTCCCCCCGCAGGGGGACCCCCACCGTGGGGAAGGGCAATCCAGTTGACCAGGCCGGTCAGCACCAGAATGGCCAGAAGAACAAAAGAAAGCACATTGACGAGCCACAGCAGGTCCCAGCGATTCATTCCGCCCTCCTTTCGATGCGCGGCAACGGAATGCCGAGTCTATCGAATTTGAGCTTTTTCCGAAAGTCCTTCCCGCCGTCGAACGAAGGCAACGACCCGTCGCATTCAAGCAGCCTTCCACCGACAGATGTCGAACTTTTACCGCGCTGTTCCCCATGGGTTGACCACTTCTAAAATATGACTAAGTTCAAAATACGGCTTTTGGGACACGAGCGCAAAGACGGAGGCAGGTCATGAAACGAGCCGAAGCGGTATTTCAAAACCCATTTTGGGCTGTCCCGTTGGCAGCGATGCTGGCATTTCTTTTCGGATGTGCCGGTGGATACGGGCGAATGGAAAAAGGCCCCGAGGTGACGGCGGCCTTCGTGGGGCATCGTGTTCCTTCGGAGCACCGCTTCTATTATATCGGGCGGGGCAACATGCCTTACGCCGTCATCGGCATTCGGAATGAATACCGGCTTCAATCCAAGTTCTGGAAGTCGATCGACCCCGAGTCCGATGCCTTCCGAAAGATGGTCGAAACACCCTACGGATATCAGGAAAACCGGGCAAGAGGCGCGCTTCTTCTCGGTCCAGACGGCGAGCGGGTGGGGATCTGGTACTCAACCTATGACTTTGCCAACTTCCGGGTTACAGAGGACAAGGACGTATACGTCTACAACCCGTACACCCCCACAAACGACTTTGAGGATAAAATCCGCTAAACCCGGCGTTCGCAAGTCTTTTCGATGTTCGCTCTCCAAAGGAGGGAATAGAGATTTTTTTCTTGTAAAACCCCGCCGGTTGGCGATACGTAGAATAAAAGGCAAACGATCGGCGCACAGCATTCCTGCTTTCAGTCCGCCTCCGGCGGCGACCGGCCGCTTCGAAGACAAACAAGCCTCGAGGGTTTCCGTCTGATTCGAATGGTTTCATATTTCGTTTATCAATTCCGCTCTCCAGGGGGCGCGGTTTCCAGGCCCGGGGATGCGGCGGTTCGCCCGCCGTCGTCCGCAAGCTCTCCGGTTTGATCTTTTTATCGTGAATTCGATATCGCCTGTCCTGCGGTGCCCTCGATGCGGCCCCTTGGACGAGGCAACCAGGAGAATTCAAATGACGGTCAATCTTTACGTCGGCAATCTCCCTTATACCGTATCGGAATCGGACCTGACGACGCTCTTTGCCGGATTCGGACGGGTCGACGGGGTCCGGATCATTCATGATTCTGTGTCCGGGCGTCCCAAGGGCTATGCATTTGTCGCGATGGCAACCAAAGCCGATGCGGACAAGGCCGCTCATCGGCTCAACGGAAAGGACTTCCGTGGACGAAAATTGAAGGTCAGTGAAGCAAGACGGAAAAAGGACCAAAGTGCGCCGTCCGCCCGGCGGCAGCCCCTTCGGCAGGCAAGACCCCAGGTGCGTTTTCCAAGCGATTGGAGCACCTGGAGAAAGCAGCGGCCATAACCGAAAAAAATGCCTCACGCCAGCAACGGCAGGCCGCTGTCGATGCCGGAATCCGCACGGGCCCCCGGAACAAGCCAATTCCGATCCCGTTTTTTATCGACACCAACTAGTGTACTGAGTCGTTAAAACGTGCTATATGTGGCCAACCAACTAATTTTGCCAAGGAGGCCACATGCGCACCGGACGTCCCAAACAAGAGTTAACGTTAAACGAGGCTGAGCATAGAGAACTTGAGCGTCTTTC
>JAIPEL010000158.1 GCA_021737185.1 Desulfobacterales bacterium
TGAAGTGGGGAAAAAGCTGGGAATCGGACAATCGGCGGTCAGCCGGGCCGTCTCCAGAGGGGAGAAACTGGCAAAGGATATGGGCATTTCGCTGGAAGCAAAGTAGAAAAGCACAAAATCATCCCCGTCCCCCTATCTCCGTCCCCCTATCTCACTGAATAAAAGGATAAAGCGTCTGAAAAAATGAATAATTATAAGGATAAAGGTGTTACTTTTTTGACGTACGATCCTTCATCAGAATATGAATAATCAGAAAAAGACCGCCTCCGCCCACGCCCAGAAAACATAAAATCGCAAAACCCGGGTAACCAAAGATACGAAACGAAGTCTCCACCCGCATCAATAAAGCGGCGCTGACGATCAGCGCAGCCAAAACCAGCCCCAGGGTGATGCGATTGGCGATCTTCTGAAGGCCTTCGATAAATACGTCCTTGTCAATCGTCTCCAACTTTACTTTCAACTTGTTATGCGCAACCCCATCGAGAATCTGATTGAGCCGGCCGGGCAACCGCAACACAAGATCTTTCATCTCAAACAAGACGCCCAGCAGATTGCTCGACGAGAGCGCTTTCCACAGCCGCTGCCGCAGAATTTTTTCGGTGTTGCGTCGAATCGAAGCGTTGGGGTCAAATTGGGGGTCGAGGGTTTGACCGACCAGGTCCAGATTCAGCAGCGTTTTACTCAACAGGGTCAATTCCGGGGGGACCCGCAGTCCGTTATCGGCCGAAATTTGCGTGATTTCCAGAACGACTCGCCCCACCTGGATCTGGTCCATTTTCGATCCTTGATGCTCGCTGACCAGGTCCGCCACGCGCCGGCGGAACGTCGTCTCTGAAAAATCTTCTTTTAGCTCGCTGATTTTGATCGCAATGGTTGCGGCATCATCGCCGCGGCCATCGCTCACCGCCAGCAGCAACTGCAGCAGGTTCTCCTGCAACTGCGTCGTGATGTGGCCCACCATGCCCAGATCCAGCAAGGCAATGCGATGATCGTCCGTGAGAAAGACGTTGCCGGGATGAGGATCCGCATGGAAAAATCCGTCCACCAGAATCTGCTTCAGATACGCGTGAAACAGTTCTTCCGCAAGATCGGCTCCTTTAAAATCCAGACGCGTTAACGGGCTGAGTTCCGTGATTTTTTTCCCGTGGATATACTCCATGGTCAAGACGCGCGCGGTCGTAAAATCTTCGATCGGAGTCGGCACGACGATCCCTGGAAATTCCAGCAGATTTGCGCCTAACGTGCTGAGATTACGCGCCTCCTGGCGATAGTCGAGCTCCTGCCGCAGGCTCCTGCGAAATTCCTCGAGCATCTTGCCGAACTCATACCGCCTGCCCCACGACGTATGCTTATCCAAAAAGTCCGCGATATCCTCCAGCGCCTCCATATCCTCCGTGATGATTTCCTGAATTCCAGGCCGCTGCACCTTCACCACTACCGCGCGCCCGTCCAGCATCGTCGCTCGATGGACTTGGCCCATGGACGCCGTCGCCAGCGGTTGTGATCTGAATTCCGAAAATGCTTTTGAGATCCGCACGCCCAACTCGCCTGAGACGATGGCTTCCACCTGCTCAAACGGAAATGGATCGATCTTGTCCTGCAATCGTGTCAGGGCATGGATATAAGCAGGCGGCAGAAAATCCGCGCGCGTGGACATAAGTTGGCCGAGCTTGATAAAGGTCGGTCCCATCTTCTCCAAATCTTGCGCCAGTTCATCCGCCTTCGACTCGCCAGGCGTTGTCTCCACCGATACATCCAGTTCCAGCGCGTCTTGCAGCCCGGCATGTTTCACAATGTCCGCGCGTCCGTACTTGATCAACAGCAGCGCAATGTCCTTGTATCGTTTCAGGTGTTTCGGCTTTAGTGAAATCCCCATTGACGATTCCTTTTTGGCGACGATTTTAATTCTCCTATACCGATATTATACGATTTTCCGGTATCGGGTTGTGCCCTGCCATCTGTCCCGGGGGCCGTCCGAACAGACGGCAGAGCGTGTCGACAAACCCGATCCTTTTAGTTTCGGATGGTTACCTCCACCCGCCGGTTGATGGCACGACCTTCGGCAGTAATATTGCTCACCTTTGGCATTCGTTCGCCGTAGCCGACGGTCTGCATCCGATCCGCGGCGATGCCCTTATCTCGGAGATAATCGTAGGCAGCCTTGGCGCGGCGGTCGGACAGGTTCTGGTTGTAGGCCGCTGATCCGGTACTGTCGGTGTGTCCACCGACATAGATCCTCATCCCGGAGTTTCGGTCCATCTCACCTGCTACCTGATCCAGCATGGATCTGGCCTTGCCGTTGAGACCGGACTTGTCGAAGGCGAAGTAGGCCATCGGAAACGTTGCCATCGCCGGGGTGGATTTGGTTGCGGGCGCCCTCATGACTGGCGGCTCGATGACGGGCGGCGGCTCGATTACGGCCGTCGGGGTTGCCGCTTCAGGCACCTCCACGTAGAAGATGTCCCGGACAAATGCTTCCCGTTTCTGCCGGTCGGCAAGCAGCTCTCGGCCATCGACATAGGCGCAGGGGCCAAGCTGGCTGATTTCATGGAGCGTCCTTTCGCCGCTGGGCTTTTCGGCCATGGAAATCACGTGAAAGCACAGGTTCGGGTATGCGTCGTGAATCCGTTGGGCGGCAGCAACGGGATCCCCCCCCCGGTTGTCCATCCCGTCTGAAACCAGAATCACGGCGGTTTTACCGGTAAATCGGTTCATGATTCGGTCCAGTTCGTCGAGAGCAGGAGCCAGAGCTGTTGTTGTCCCGCCCCATCCGGTGTCGTGCAGGTTGGCGATGGCGGCTTTAAAATCGGAACGGTTGAAGGTGGACGGCCCGATCAGCCTCTTTTCCGGGGAAAACTGCTGAAGAGCGGCACTGTAACCCAGTTCGGGAATGTAATCGGCAAGTTCCATGAGAAGCGACTTTGACGCCGTCGCCTTGGTGCTGGTGGTCAGGGTATCTTTATTGAGCATGGATTCGGATTGATCCACCAGGATCACGAAATTGGTGATCCTGGGGATCTGCTTGGCGACAGAGGGATGGGCAAGCGCCAGGACACCGACAACGGCAATGCTGACAAGGGCCATTTTTAACATTGATCGATTTTTCATCTGAACCTCCCAGGAATCTACGGCTGTCTTGATTGTTTTCAGGTTAACCTCTTTCAGCGGTCATCTATTTGACTGCCTTTGTAATGCCCGCGGTTGAAACCTCCGAGACGGGCCCCCCGAAGGAATGTGGAGCCGCTGTTCGCAGCTTGCCGATTGTAGTACTCAATTTCTATGCCAGGCCTTTCAACAATCAGCGACACGTCACCCAGCATTTCGAAATCAATGAGCAATTGCTGAATCTGCCTTTCCGGGATGTCCTCAACAGCCGGGGGAAAAAATGGTCATATGTAACGAGTGGGCATATATGACCATTTTCCGGACCCTTGACCGTTGCGGGGGGCGGATGGACCGGGCAGTTGAAAAATGAAAGGCGGTGGTATGTTCCAGGGCCGAAACGGTTTTTTATTGCAAGACATTGAATTTTTTGATAAATAAATAAAAGCTTGACTTTTTTACAATGCGCATTCTTGTAAGTTACAAGGGTAACGACCATGCCGATAAAAAATAAAAAAGCGTCTCCTACAGGTCAGACTTCTTTGAAAAAGGAAACAATGGGGTCGCCCATTAAATATTAAGAATTCACACTTCTATGCCATCCTGACCAGTTTTTTTGTTTTCTTGTTTTCCTTTTGCAACATAATGAATTTTATGATAAATTTTATAGCATCTCTGTATCTGGTGGGGAAGCCGCATAGGTTCTATCGACCTGCTGAGACAACACCAAGCGAAAACAGAGTCCGAAGCCATAGGCCCAAACAGCCGAGTGCCGACATCTCCCTTTGCAAAGGGGGATTGAGTAGGTTCTTACTCTTATGGGCATTACTTCAGAGTGTACCTGCCGACAGATGGATCAACCTGTTTGTCATGACGGACTTGAGGAGCCTGTCCCGGCATGGGCTTAGCCGGAGTCATCCGATGTTTCACCGGACGCCGGATGCCGGCTTTCACCGGAATGACGTTATAGGCAATAAATTGCGACGCTGAGTATCGAGATGTCTCGGGAGGTGACGATGGTTAAGGCAAAGCAGAAAGTTGAACCTATTGAAAAATGCCCGTCGGGCATCATGGGGCTCGATGAGATCACGAAGGGAGGGCTTCCGAAAGGCAGGCCGACCCTGATCTGCGGCGGCGCCGGTTCCGGCAAAACCCTTTTTGCCATGGAGTTTCTCCTGCGGGGCGCCCTGGAATACGGAGACCCGGGGGTCTTCATGACCTTCGAGGAGACGTCGGCGGATCTTGCCAAGAATTTCATCACGCTGGGTTTTGACCTCCCCGACATGATATCCCGGGGTCTTATCGCAACGGACCATGTCTATATCGCGCGCAGCGAGATTGAGGAGACGGGTGATTACGACCTGGAGGGATTGTTCATCCGCTTAGGCAATGCCATTGATTCCACCGGCGCCAAGCGGGTGGTACTGGATACCATCGAAGCCCTTTTCTCCGGGCTATCGAATACCGGTATCCTTAGGGCTGAGCTGCGCCGCCTTTTTCACTGGTTGAAAGAGCGCGGGATGACGGCCATCATTACCGGGGAAGGCGGCGACAAGACCCTGACACGCTACGGGCTCGAAGAGTACGTCGCCGATTGCGTGATCCTTCTCGACTTTCGCATCGAGGAGCAAATTGCCACCCGCCGCCTGCGGATTGTCAAGTACCGCGGCTCATCCCACGGACCCGACGAGCATCCCTTCCTGATAGACGACAGCGGCATCTCCATCCTGCCGATCAGCTCCCTGGGGCTTGACTACCCCGTTTCCAACGAGCGCATCTCCACGGGCGTCCCCAAGTTGGATGCCATGCTTGACGGCAAGGGGTTCTACCGGGGCAGCACCATCCTTGTCTCCGGTACGGCGGGCACCGGCAAAACCAGTTTATCGGCCACCTTTGCCGACGCCGCCTGCCGGCGCGGTGAGCGCTGCCTGTATTTTGCCTTTGAAGAATCGCCCCGGCAGATCATCCGGAACATGAGCTCCATCGGCATCGATCTCGCCCAGTGGGTGAAGAAGGGGCTTCTTAAATTTCATTCGGCTCGGCCTTCGCTCTACGGCCTTGAGATGCATCTGGTCACCTTTCACAAGGCGATCGAGGCGTTCAATCCCCGGGTTTTCATTGTAGACCCGGTCAGCAACCTGACCGCCGCGGGAACACCGGCAGCAGTCAAATCCATATTAACGCGCCTGATCGACTATCTGAAGATGAATGCGATCTCTACCTTCCTTACGGACCTCACCCATATTGGAAGCAGCCTCGAACGCACGAGTGAAGAGATCTCGTCTCTGATCGACACGTGGCTTCTCCTGCGGGATATTGAACTTCAGGGGGAACGCAACCGCGGCCTCTACATTTTAAAGTCCCGCGGCATGTCCCACTCCAACCAGATTCAGGAGTTCCTGCTTACGAACCAGGGGATCGACCTTGTCGATATCTATACCGGTTCCGGCGAGGCATTAACCGGCAGCGCCCGAGCAGTCCAGGAAGCCCAGGAAAAGGCCTCTGAGCTGGCAGACCGGCAAGAAGTGGAGCGCATGCTGCGCGAGCAGGAGCGCAAGCGCAAGGTCCTAGAAGCAAAGATCGCGGCCCTGCGTGCCGAGTTCGATGCGGAATCTAAAGAGCTGGAGTTGATGGCGGAAGAAGAACGCAAAAGACAAGCGCTTCTGGCAGAAGAGCGTTTAAAAATGGCGCAACTTCGCAAGGGGGAATCTTCCGCAGCCAGGCGAAGCGTTCGAAAAAAAAAGAGCAAGGGAGCGTAAGATGAAAGCTGTCTCACCCGGAAAGGGGAAAAAAGCAAAGACCGATTCGGCAGAAGAAACCTGGAACCTGCGGTTATATGTGGCCGGTCAGACCCCGAAATCGATTACGGCATTTGCTAATTTAAAGAAGATCTGCGAAGAGCACCTCGCGGGGAAATACAGCATTGAAGTGATCGACCTTTTAAAGAATCCCCAGCTCGCCAAAGGGGATCAGATTATTGCCATACCGACACTGGTAAGGAGGCTTCCGGAACCGCTTAAAAAGATGATCGGAGACTTGGCCAACACCGAGCGCGTTCTGGTGGGCCTTGACATTCGTCCGGACTCCTGACTTCTAACTTTTGGTGTCACAGCGATGAAGAGAAAAAGAGAAAAAACGAGCACCGAAGAATTAACAAAAGCGGCAGCGCGGCAAGACCCGGCAACGTATGTTTTTCGGCTGTACGTTGCCGGGATGACTCCAAAGTCAACCCAGGCAATCGCCAATATCCGGAAACTCTGTAAAAAACACCTGGCCGGCCGCTACAAACTCGAGGTGATCGATATCTACCAGCAGCCCAAGCTGACCAAGGAAGAGCAGATTATTGCCTCCCCGACGCTCATCAAGAAACTCCCCCTGCCGCTGCGGAGGTTCATCGGCGACATGTCGGATACGGACAAATTTCTGGTAGGCATCGATTTGAAACCCAAGAATTCATGAGTGCAACTTAATGGACCCATCGGATAAAACACGCCGGCAACTTTTAGATGAGCTGCAGGAAATCACAGCGCGGATGATGGACGCCGAGGAAACGCTGCACGCCATCCGCGACGGCGATGTGGATGCGCTGGTTGTCTCAACAAAGGAAGGCGACAGGGTCTTTACCCTGACGGGCGCCGATCATCCTTACCGGGTCATGGTCGAAACCATGAACGAAGGGGCCGTCACCCTGGCCCCCGACGGCACGATCCTTTACTGCAACCAACGTTTTGCCGATATCCTCAAAGAATCGCTTGAAAAAATTATCGGAGCTTCAATCTACCCATACATTTCATCAAAAGACCATCCATTATTTGAGGCGTTGGTTGAGCGGGGTTTAAAGGACAACAGTAGGACTGAATTGGCCTTACAGGCCGGAGCCGAAAAAACTGCCCCGGTCTTGATTTCCGCAAGTCCCCTTCAGGGTATGGATAGGCCCGGCGCCGTGTGTCTGGTGGTTACCGACCTGACGGAGCAAAAGCGTAATGAAGCGATGTTGGCAGAGGAAAAACTGACAACTCAAATCCTCAATCAAGCTGCGGAAATATTTGTTCTCTGCGACCACCAGGGCCGCATCATCCGTGCCAGTCAGTCGACCCATCGGCTCCTGGGTAAAAGCCCTATCTTCCAAACGTTTGACGAAGTATTTCATCTCCTCTATCCCGACGGGACTCCCTTTGTCATTCTATCCGTAATCCGCGACAAGTTCCTCCACGCGGTTGATGTCACTTTCAGGCATGGGGATAACGAGCCGCTTTATTTTTTATTGAGGGCTAACTCGTTTATCACTTTTCAAGACGCCGTCGGCATTATTGTCGTCATGGTGGACATCACCGAGCGCAAGAAGATGGAAAAGGAGCTGCAAAAAGCCCATGGCAAGCTCGAACAGCAGGTGGAGGAGCGGACAGCCGAGCTTCGCCGGGCGCTATCTGAAATCAAAGCGATGAAAGATCAGCTCGAGGCCGAGAATATTTACTTCCGCAACGAGAACAAAAGGAGACATCAACTCGGGCATATCATCGGGCAAAGCGACGGCCTCAAGTATGTTCTCTATCGGGCGGAGCAGGTCGCTTCTGTGAACACAACGGTCCTCATCCTCGGTGAGACCGGAACGGGAAAGGAACTGATCGCTGCCGCCATTCACCATATGAGCCCGCGAAAGGATCGGCCGCTGATTATTGTCAACTGTGCGGCCCTGCCGGCCAATTTAATCGAGAGCGAGCTGTTCGGCCGGGAGAAGGGGGCGTTTACCGGGGCCGATGCCCGGCGGATCGGTCGGTTTGAAGTCGCCAACGGTTCCACCATTTGCCTGGACGAGATCGGGGAACTGCCGCTGGAGATTCAGGCCAAGCTGCTCCGGGTGATTCAACATAGCGAGTTTGAGCGCCTGGGCTCGTCCCATACCACCAAGGTCGATGTGCGCATCGTGGCCA
>JAIPEL010000039.1 GCA_021737185.1 Desulfobacterales bacterium
GGGTCAGACCGAACCGTTCCACCACCTTTTCCAGGGCCGCGATCCCCTTTTCCAGTCGGGCGCTGGTGGAGGTCATTTCGAGAAACACCTGCTTTTCTTCGGCGCCGAACCCCTCGAAGCCGGCGATGAGAAACGACAGGTGCTTCGGGTCGGAAAGATCGATGGGATCGGCCGCGGGATCGGCCGACAGCAGACCGATCAATTTTTCGAACACCGTCCTGCCCTTTTCGGCCAGCCGGGGCAGCCGTTCCAACGGCGGTTCGTCCCGGTCGTCGAAAAACATCACCCGACCTTCCAGGTAGGTCTTTTCATCGAAGATCTCGAGGATCCGGAACCGAACCTCCCCCCGGGTCAGGATGTCCATGCGTCCGTCATCGTAGCGCTTGAGCACCTCCAGGACGCGGACGGTGCAGCCGGCATCGGCCATGTGCTCTCCGCTGAACAAGACGATGCCAAAGACCCGCCCTTGTTGGATGCACCGGGCGATCATCTCCTTGTAGCGCTCCTCGAAGATATGCAGCGGTATCGGCGCCCCCGGCAGGGCGACGATCCCCAGGGGAAACAGGGGGATGATTCTTTCCTCGGTCATCGGTGCTCTCCTGTCGTTGTTGGGGTTTACTTTGGAAACTTTTTGATTCGTTCATTCGTTGATTGGTTGAATGGTTGATTCGTCTCATCGTCGATTTATTACAACCGAACCCAAAAATCCTTTACACCGCCCAAAGAGGAGGTCAGGGGGATTTTTTTTCGGCGAGCTGAACTCTGCGGTGCCACGCCGAAGCCTGTCCGCATCAATCGTTTTGGCGAAGGCACGACTCGCAGGTACGCAGAACCTCGCTGCTTGTCGAGCCGCCGCCAAACTGCTGGTGTGATTTTGGTGCCATCGGGAAGCGGATGAGGCCTTGGTCTGCAGCTCGCAGAAAAAAAATCCCCCTGACCTCCTCTCCAGCTTGTTGACAGGGCTCCCAATCGATCACACTCCGCGGGCCAGCGGCCAGAAAAAAGGCAGCACGAGCACGATCACGGCAAACACCACCAGTGTGAGCAGTCCGCCCACTTTCAGGTAGTCGACAAACCGGTAGCCTCCCGGCCCCATGACCAGGATGTTGGCCGGATGGGCGATCGGGGTGGTGAAGCTGGCCGAGGCGGCCATGGCGATCGCCATCAGCAGCGAATGCTGGGAAAGTCCGAGATCCAATGCGGTGTTCATGACGATGGGGGCCATGAGCACCACCAGCGCGGCGGTGGGAATAAAGCAGGTCGAAAGAAATGTCAGGGCCACCAGCGCTGCCATCACCGACACCGGCCCGAAGGGTCCGGCCAGCCCCACCACCGCTTCTGCGATGAGCCAGGCAGCGCCTGTACTGTCCAAGGCAACGCCCAGGGGCAGCATGCCGGCGATCAGGAACACCGCCTTCCACTCGATATGCCGGTAGGCTTCCTCCATGGTCAACGACCCGCTGAGCACCATGAGCGCGGCACCGACCACGGCGGCAATGTAGATCGGCACCCATCCGAACACCACCGGCAGAATCACCCCAGCCATGATCAGCACCGACAGCTTGGCCTTTTCCAGCCGCGGCCGCTCCTGGGCGGTTTCGGTCAGGACGATGAAGTCAGGCTCCTGGCCCAGCATCCGAAGCTTGCCCCCGGGGCCGAACACCAGCAAGGCGTCGCCGAACCTGAGCTCCGCGTCCCTCAGATTCTCGTATATGGCGGCTCCCTCCCGCCAAACCGCCAGCACGTTCACGCCGTACTTTTCCCGGAAGTTGAGCTGCCTGAGGGTCTTTCCGGCAAGGGGGCTGTGGGGCGAGAGAATCGCTTCTACCACGCCGTAGTGTCGGGTCATCATCTCTTCCAGATCCGGCCGTTTCTCCGGGTCGATCTGAAGCTGCTCCAGGCCCCGCAGCAGGTCCAGGTCCGAGGGGCGTCCCTCCACCAGCAGCCGGTCTCCGGCCTTGAGCTTCTCGAAAGGCTCGGGCATGATGACCGGCCCCTCCTTGCGGAGGATTCCCAGAATGTGGCTTCCCAGGGCCGCCCCCAGGCGGGTCTCCTTGAGGGTGCTGCCCACCAGCGCCGAATCAAACGGCACCTGCATGACCAGAAGCCGCTTTTGAAGCCCGTATACTTCCGTCAGCTCGCGTGGATCGACCTCGCCAAAGGCCTTGGTTCCGGGCGCTGACGCCAGGACCTCCAGATCCTGCCGGCGGCCTGCGACCAGCAGATCGTCTTCCACTTCCAGCGGGATGTCCTGCAGTCCGGTCCGAAACACGGTCTTTCCGCGGCGGATCGCAAGGACATTGGCCTTGTAGGCGGCTCGAAAGCCGATGACGTTGAGGCTTTTGCCGGCCAGGGGCGAGTCTGACCCGAGTCTGACACGGGCGGTTTGAACCCCATCGGAGTACAATGCTTCGATGTCCACCGTTTCAGGCTCGACGGAAAGCAGCCGCCAATTCTGCACGGACCGCATTTCGGCCAGATGGCCTTCGACAGTCAACAGGTCGCCGGCTTGAATCCTCTCTGCGGCACCCGGAGCGACGAGGGTTTGATCCTCGCGGGTGATGCCGATCACGTTCAGCGCCAATGCCGACCCGATCCGGCTCTGGGCGAGCGATTTGCCGACCAGGGGCGAGTCGGGGGCAATGCGGATGTGAAACAGGCGATCCTGAAGGGCATAGGCCTGCTTCCAGTCCCCTCCGCCGGCCGCCGAAGTCTCCCGGGCCGGGTTTCGATCCGGCAGCAAATGGCGTCCCACGAAAACCATGAATGCGATGCCGGCGGCCATGATGACCAGCCCCACCGGGGTGAAATCGAAAAAGGAAAAGGGAGGCAGCGAGGCGTCCCGCAGGGCTTCTGTCACCAGGATGTTGGGCGGGGTTCCGATTTGGGTGGTGAGCCCCCCCAGCAGGGAGCCGTAGGCCAGAGGCATCAGCAGCCGCGACGGGGCGGTGTCGGTCTGCCGGGCAATGTCCATCACCACCGGCAGCATCAGCGCCGCCACGGCAACGTTGTTCATTAGGGCCGACATGACGCCGGCAGAGGCCATGATCACCGCGATCATCACCGGCTCCCGGCGGCCGGCCATTTTCAGCACCACCTTTCCGATGATGTTGGCCACTCCGGTCTGGGTCAACCCGCCGCTGAGAATGAATACCGCCCAGACCGTCACCACAGCCGGGCTGCTGAATCCGGACAGCGCTTCGGCTGGGGGAACCAGACCGGTGAGGGCCACGGCCCCCAGCGCCAGAAGCGCGGTGACCTCCATGGGAATCCACTCGAAGACCAAAAGAACCACCGCTGCGGCGAGGATGAACAGGATCAGCAGGATATCCGGTGTCACGGTCGACATTCCTTTCGAATCAGGACGGCGCAACAATAAATCCCAAAAGCGATTTTAATAAAGATAACAGGGGATCAGCGATTGGCAAGCAGAGCTCCCCCGCATTCGGACACGGCCTTCAACCCTGTCGGTGTTCCTGGAAACGGTGCAAAGATCCCGGCCGATGGCAGTGTCGATATTTCCCACACGAGCGTAGAATAATCCGACATGACCGACAAATTATTGTTATTTATGAGATAAATCTACACTCTATCCTCGAAGAACTTGCCACCCCCATAGAAAATGTGGAAAAATCCAACACATCCACGATCCGATCCTCCGGCGTTTTTCTCCCTGGCCATAAAAAATATTTCCATTTATTTCATTTACTTATACTGATTTTGCGTGAATATCTCTATGCCGGCACGTCCTTTGCTCTATCTTATGGCAACAAAAAAAACACACAAATGGTCAAAGACCCCATTTTTCATCCATCAGAAAGGAGTCAACATCATGGCAGAAAAAGACGGACGCAGAAATCAGATCGGCTACGGTTCCAGCTACCGCAAAGGCCAAAAGCAGGAAATCGGCGGCAGAGACGGCATCGGCACCGTGCTGGGCGGGCAGGTCTGGATGGTCAAGCCGGACAAGGAAGCCAAAGCGACCCATCCCTGCCTGTGGATGCAGGCCGGCGTCGTCGAATTCAAGAACTGCAACAACTTCTATGACTGCACCTCCTGCAAGTACGATCTGGGCATGAAAAAGGCCGTGGAAAGAGGAAAACAGATGAGCTGGCAGGATGCCATGCGCCGCCGCCCGGACATGGACAGGGTCTGCCGGCACAGCCTGACCAACCGGATCCCCCGCAGGACCTGCGCCTACGATTTCAAGTGCGCTAGCTGCGACTTCGACCAGTTTTTCGAAGACGTCTGGAGCCCGAAGACCAAGAGCCTTCCGGCAGCGGTCAACCAGGTCAACGGGTTCGACGTTCCGGAAAGCTATTATTTCCATGACGGCCACGCCTGGGCGCGCATCGAAAGCGGGGGGCTCATCCGGATCGGCCTCGACGACTTTGCCTTGAAGCTGCTCGGCGAAGCCGATGCCTTCGAGCTGCCCCTGACCGGCAAAGAGCTCGACCATGGCGCCCCCGGCTGGGGGCTGCGGCGCAAGGACAACCTGGCTGACGTGCTGGCGCCGGTCGACGGCGTGATCGTGGAGGTCAACAACGAGCTTCGTGAAAAACCGGGCATGGCCAATCGCGAGCCATACGGCGGAGGCTGGCTGTTCATGGTCCATCATCCGAACATCAAGAAGGCCATGAAGCCCCTGATGACCGACGCGGACAGCGTGGACTGGATCAGCCGGGAAGTGGCGACCCTGGAAGGGATGATCGAAGAGGTGGCCGGCCCCCTGGCGGCCGACGGCGGTCATCTGCAGCCGGACATCTTCGGCAATCTCCCCGATCTGGGCTGGAACAACCTGACCCGGACGTTTTTGAAGTCCAAATAGGCCGGACAGGGCTGAATCGAACAACCTTTCACCGCCCGGAGAGGACGACCATGACCCCGAGACTGGAAATGGAGACGACGGAAAATTCCGCTCCTGAATGCATCTGGAGCCAGGCCGGCGTGGTCCCGAAAAAATCGTGCAACCAGCAGATGGACTGCGCCGCCTGCCGCTTCGACCACGCACTTCGCCGGACCGCAGAGCACAATCGGCAGGCCCGCGCCCGGGGGCAGCAGCCAAAAGGGAAAAAAGGGCAGATCGTCTCATGGCAGGAGAATATGATGCGCGTGCCGCCGGCCAAGCGCCCCTGCATTCACCACATGAAGGGGCACATCGATTTCAAGGCATGCGGCAATGAATACCGGTGCGGAACGTGCGAGTTCGACCAGTACTTCGAAGACCAATACGCGGTGCATGTGGCGGTCCGGCCGGTGGAACTGACTGAGGTCGGCGGATTCAAAATCCCCCAGGGAGTGTATCTGCACCCGGGCCACACCTGGGTGAAACTGGAAGAAGGCGCTTCGGTGCGAATCGGCCTGGACGACTTTGCCCTCCGCGTGCTCGGTCCTCCGGACCGGATCGAAGCCCCGCTGGTGGGAAAGCCCGTCTTTGCCGACCAGCCGCTCATCCACCTTCAGCGCGGCGATCGGCACGCCGGGGTGCTCTCCCCGGTGAGCGGCGTGGTCACTGCCATCAATGCCGAGCTGAGAAGAGACGCCCGAACGGTCGACCGCGCTCCGTATACCGACGGATGGGTGATGCGGGTCCATGCCCCGGAACTGCGCAAGGATCTCAAAAACCTGATGATCGGCAGCGAGACCGGCGCTTTTTTGGAAAAAGAAATCGGGCAGCTTTACGAGATCCTGGAAGAAACGGCCGGCCCGCTGGCCGCAGACGGGGGGCAGATCGCTCCCGATGTCTACGGCAACCTTCCCGGGCTCCAATGGGAGCGGCTGGTGAAACTGTTTCTGCGCACCGAATAAGAAAGAGGTTGAATCTTTGGCGGCGAAGCCGCCTTTCATAAAAGCGCGAAGCGATTTTATTGCGGCTGTCGAAGCTTTTGCTTCGCCAGCCGCTTTTTTTCGTCCTCCAGAAGCACCCGGCAGTATGGACAGAGCTTCAAGGATTTCATGTCCACGTCTCGAAGGGAGCGGCAGTAGTGCATGATGCAGGTTGGATTCGGGCAGTGGCGGAGTTTGAAGGTGTGGCCCAGCTCATGGGCCGCCTCTTTGCCCAGCCGGCTTGCTAAATCGGCCTTGGCTTTGACCGGGCCGAGGGGCTCCAACAGCCGGAATGTGGAAACCACGGCGGCAATCCCGCCCAACTGGGCTTCGCCGTATACGTGGGTTAGGATCGGGATGAACAGGTCGACGGAGACGATCCCGATGATTTTCAACGTGCTGGGCGGAACGCGTTTGGCAAGATGCTCCAATATACGGGTGGAATGGTACTGCCGCCGCTCCAGATCCAGGGCAAACTCGACGCTGGAAAGCAGCGGCTCCTGCCGGACGCGTGCTCCGAAAATGCGCTGAACCTCCCGGCAGACCGCTTCGGAAAGAACAGAATCGATCGGGCCGATCGGCGAAACCAGAATCGCGTCTGCTCCGGCGCTCGACCGGCCCCCCAGGTCGGCGGCGTCTTCGAATGATGCCGTTTTGTCCAAATCTTTTGTCCAGTTTCGCGAAGCGAAACTCTTATAAAATCGCGAAAGCGATTTTATTTTTATTCGGGCGGCTCCAGGTTGTACTTGCGAATCTTGGTATAGAGGGTCGACCGGTCGATTTCCAGGATCCGGGCAGTTCGGGCGACGTTCCACTGGTTTTCATTGAGCACCCGCGCAATGTGGGCCTTTTCCACGTCCTTCAAGGCGCTTCCCGTGGGCAAGCCCGCAGGCGCCAGGCAAAAAGGAAGATCCTCCGGCTGGATCTTTCGTTTCTTTCCCACCACCACCGCCCGTTCCACGGCGTTTTGAAGCTCCCTGACGTTTCCCGGCCAGTCGTAGAGCATCATTTCATCCAGGGCCTCCCGGCTGATGCCGTCGACAGGACGGTTGGTTTCCCGGCTGAAGCGGTGAAGGAAATGCTCCACCAGAAGGGGGATGTCCTCTTTTCGCTCCCGCAGCGGCGGCATGGCAAAGGAGATGACGTTCAGCCGGTAAAACAGGTCCTCCCGGAAGGCTTCCTTGGCGATGGCCTCCTCCAGGTCCCGGTTGGTCGCCGTGATGACCCGGAAGTCGGCCTCGATGGGCTGGGTGCCCCCGACCCGGTAAAAAACCCGGTCTTCCAGCACCCGGAG
Source organism: Desulfobacterales bacterium (assembly GCA_021737185.1). Lineage (GTDB taxonomy): Bacteria > Desulfobacterota > Desulfobacteria > Desulfobacterales > CAFBRK01 > JAIPEL01. The sequence goes on from JAIPEL010000039.1 coordinate 7,121, forward strand.
AAGATCGATCTGCATCCGCATGCCGATCTCGCCGATTTCGTCCAGGAAAAGGGTGCCGCCGTGGGCAAGCTCCAGACGTCCCTTTTTGGTCTCCTTGGCATCGGTGAACGCCCCCTTTTGGTGGCCAAACAGCTCGCTTTCCATGAGGTGTTCGGGGATCGCCCCGCAATTGACCACCACAAAGGGGCCGTCGCATCTCGGGCTCTGGGAATGAATCGCTTTGGCGGCAAGCCCCTTTCCGGTGCCGGTCTCTCCGGTGATCAGGATGGTGGCCTCGCTCGGGGCGATGTCCCTGATAAAATCGAACACCGACTGCATGGAGCGCGACTGGCCGATCATGCTTTCAAACCGCGTCCGCTCCTCGTAAGCCTCTTTTAGAAACAAGGTTTCCCGGGACCGGGCCTGTTCGTCGACGATCTTTTCGATCAGCACCCCGAGCTCTTCGGGATCGAAGGGCTTGAGCAGATAGTCCCTTGCACCGTTTTTCATCGCCTCGATGGCCGTGGAAATGGAGCCGTAGGCGGTGATCATGATCACCGCCACGTCGGGGTCGCTTTCGGTGACCTGGCGAAGGACTTCCAGACCGCTGATCCCCTCCATCCTGATATCGACGAGCAGAATATCGAACCGCTTTTTTTTGATGATCTCCAGGGCCTCTTCGCCGCTAACGGCCGTCTCCACGGCATGACCGTCGCGGATCAGCCAGCCGGCAAGAGAATCCCGCATGATTCGTTCGTCGTCTACGATCAGAATCTGTGTGCCGCTCATTGGCGCCTCCGCTTATCCGGCGTCTTCGGTTTTCCTGCTGACCGGAAGATCGATGACAAAGGTGGTTCCTTCCCCGGGCCGGGACGCTACGGAAATTTGTCCGCCGTGCTCCTCGATGATGCCGTAGGCCACGGAAAGCCCGAGCCCGACCCCCTTGCCCTTTTTCTTAGTGGTGAAAAACGGTTCGAACAGGTGGGACAGATTTTCTCCAGGGATTCCCACCCCGTTGTCCTTAAAGAGAATGCGCACCTTTCCGTCGTCGTTTGTGTGCACAGCTTCGATGGTCAGGACCGCCTCCGGCGTTGCCTCCATGGCCTCTGCGGCGTTGGAGACGATGTTCATAAACACCTGCTGGAGCTGGTCTTCGGAGCCCACCGGCCGGGGCAGATCCGGCGCCAGCTTCTTTTCCACCCGGATGCCGTTGATCTTGAGCAGGTTCTGGTTGATGATCAGGGTTTTTTCGACCAGCCGAGGGATGTCGACCGGGTTGAACGCGATCTTTGCCTGGCGGGAAAACGCCAGCAGATTGGAGACGATCCGGCTCACCCGCCGGGTTTCGGTCTCCATCAATGCCAGATAATCGGAAAACTGCTCGAGATTTTCCCCGCCGACGCCGTCTTCGGTGGAAATGCGTTTGATCAAAAGAATGAGGTTCAAAATGCCGGCGATCGGGTTGTTGATTTCGTGGACCACCGATGCCGAAAGTTTTCCCAAAGAAGCCATCTTGTCCTGGTGAATCAGCTTTGCGTGGGTCTCCCGAAGCTGCCGGGTCCGGTCATCCACCATTTTTTCCAGCCGCCGGGTGATTTCCTCTTCTTCCTTTCGCCGTTCGGTGATATCGCGGCTGATCTCGATGAATTTGGAAATTCGCCCGTCCTTTTCAAAAATCGGATGGATCGTCACTTCGATAATGCGAATTTTCATCTGGCTGTTGACCCGGGTCATCAACCGGGTGGTCACGGCCTTTGTCCGCACCGACTCGTACAGGGGGCACTCCACGACCTTTCCCTTGCAGCCCCGGTTGGCCGCCTGGAAGACTTCATAGCATTTGCGGCCGATCACCTCGTCTTCGGTGTATCCCATCTGGTCTAAAAAAGACTGGTTGACGTCGTCAATGGTCATGTCCGGGGAGATGACCAGGAGGAAATCCTGGATCCCGTTGAAAATCATTTCGAATTCTTTGTTTCTCTTGCGCAGCCGCTCTTCTTCCACCGTGATGGCCCGCCACATCATGAGAAACACGTCGTATGCGAGCAGGCGGATGTGCTCGGGCCGCGCACGGAGAATGTCGACGAAAAAAGAATCTCCGGGCATGGTGACGATGATCAATCCGATGCCGTGCCGGGGGTCGAACAGCTCCCTGTAGTCGGAAAATGTTTTCAGCCCCAGCTTCCGGGCCAGGACCATGCCGGGGGCTTGCCGATCCGGATCGACCACGGCACAGAACCGGGCCTGGATGTCCTCCTGGCTGAAATTGCTCGTCGTCTTGCGAAGCACTTCTTTGCAAAAATCGCCGCCGCCGACCAGGGCGACGTTGAAAATGGTCTGATCATCGGTCATGGCCTGATTCCTGAAAGGACAAGAGGGAAAAAACACAAGGCAGGAGTAGACATTCTGGGGCCTGCTCCGGGGCGGGCAGGCCCAAGGTTCCGTAACCGGCGGTTTCGTTCCACAAGCAGAAACGATTCACGTCTTCATTTGTCGATGAATTTCCGCCTGATGAGCACTTCAACGGCCATTTGTTCATCCTTTCCGTCGGAGGTTGTATGCGCCGGCCGGTGCGATACTTCATGGGAATCTTACCCAGCTCTATGGAAACTGTCAATCACCAACGGCCCTGATCCCTGGTTTTCGGCGGTTTCGGGTGGAGGCTGAACTTTTTTTCCCCGCTGCGGGCCGTATCCATGCTGTAAAACACCTCTTCAGGCTCCCCGGCACAGTTGACGCGCAGGGGTGAAAAAAGTATCGTGTCACCCTTCAACAGGGGTTGGAAAGCATTATGCGAAAAATATTTTACGGCTGGTGGATCGTTGCGGCGACAAGCGTCATTCATCTATGGAGCGCGGGAACCTTTTTTTACAGCTTTACCGCCTTTTTCAACCCCGTCATCAAGGAGTTCGACTGGTCCTACACGGCCACCTCCATCGCCGCCGCCCTCCGGAGCATCGAGGGCGGGTTGGCCTCTCCGATCGTCGGGTTTGCCGCAGACCGGTACGGTTCGAGGCGCCTGCTGATCGCCGGGGCCATCATGAGCGGTGCGGGATTTATCCTTTTCAGCCGCATCGATTCCCTCTGGGGCTTTTATTTCATCTTTATCTTTCTCTCCATCGGGATAAGCCTGCTCCTGCCCATACCGGGCTGGACCGCGACTGCCAACTGGTTCGTCAAAAAAAGATCCATGGCCCTGGGCATCCTATCGGCCTCGATCGGCCTCGGCGGCATGCTGATCTATGGGGTCAACCTGCTCATCGAAACCTATGGCTGGCGGACGGCATCGGTTGTCATCGGGGTCGGCTTCTGGGTGGTCACCATCCCCTGCGCGTGCCTCGTCCGGCAGCGGCCCGAGGCGATGAACCTGCTCCCGGACGGGGATTCCCCCAGCACGTCAATTCAAGCCGCATCCCGCGGCTCGACACCGTCTGCAGAAGGGTTCACTCTTTCCGAGGCGCTGAAAACCCGTGCCTTCTGGACGCTGACCGCGATCGTGACCGTCTCCGGAGGGGCCATGCACAGCGTGACGGTCCACATCATGCCCTATTTTTTGAGCGTCGAAATGGACCGGGGAACGTCGAGTCTGATCGCGTCCCTGCTCATCGTCGTCAGTGTCCTGGGAAGGTTCGGCCTCGGCTGGCTGAACAACCGGATCGCCGGCAGAAAGCTGCTCGCATTCGGCCTCGTACTGCAGGCATCCGGCTGCCTGCTGCTGATCTGGGCGGATTCCTTCTGGAAGGCGATGATGTTCGTCGCCGCCTTCGGACCCGGGTTCGGGGGGATCATCACCCTTCGGCTGGTCCTGCAGGCCAGCTACTTCGGCCGAAAGGCCTTCGGGTCGGTTCAAGGGCTCATCATGGCGGTGATGGTCCTGGGCTCCATGACCGGGCCGGTGCTCACCGGCATGGCCTATGATTCTTTCCGATCATACACCCCTGCCTGGCAGGTTATGGCGCTTCTGCTCTTTTTGATGATCCCGGCCTCCCTGACGCTGAGAAGACCGCCTAACCCCGCTGCCGAACATTTTCCAGCTTGAACCGGATCCTGAGCACACCGTCTTTAAAATCAGTGGTGGTGATCCGAAACCGGCCGATCTTGCCGGTGAAAGCCGCGTGGGGACCGATGCAGGGGCAGGCGTCGTAGTCGCCGACCGAGACGATGCGGATCCGGTCGCCGGCTTCGTCCGGAAGCCGGTCAAGATCGAAGGTCTTCCGGGCCGATTGGCGGGATTCATAAGATTCGGTCACCGGCAGGTTTTCGGCGATCTTCTCATTGACCGCCGCCTCGATTTGTTCGATTTCCCCGTCCTTCAGCGGGCAATCGAAGCGATAGTCGCACTTGGATTTTTTCTTTTCGATGTGGGCCGAAAAGCACCGGCCGCATCCGAACATCCGCACCATGGTCTGGTTGAGCAGGTGTTCGGCGGTGTGCATGGCCGGGTCGACGGACTTTGTCATGATGAACGCTTGGTATCCATTTCGAATTTCGCGGAACGCGAACCTGTCCTAAAATCGCGCAGCGATTTTAGGACCGTACTTCGATCTTCCGCTTGGCGTTGACCCCGTAGCGCTTCATCCGGTTGTAGACCGTCACCCGGGAGACGCCCAGCAGTTCAGCGGCCCGGGACTGGTTTCCTTCGGCCTTTTCCAGGGCCTCGACCAGCTCCTGTTTTTCGATCTCCTTCAGGTTGAATGCGCGCCGTTTGGTCGGTGCAAGGGGGCGCCTGCCCCGGTAGATGTCGTGGGGCAGATGGTGGGGCCGGATCAGCGAATCGTGGCAGGCGACAAAGGCGTATTCGAAGGCGCTTTTCAGTTCCCGGACGTTTCCGGGCCAGTCGTACTGGGTCAACACCTCCATGGTCCGGTTGTCGATCCCCTCGATGTCCTTTCCGCTTTTCAGGCGAATCTTTCTGAAAAAGGCTTCGGCCAGCAGCGGAATGTCCTCGATGCGTTCCCGCAGGGCGGGAAGGTGAATCGGGATCACGTTGATCCTGAAAAAAAAGTCCTTCCGGAAGCGGCCCGCTTCCACCAGGCGAGGCAGTTCCCGGTTGGTGGCGGAAACGATCCGCACATCCACCGGCACCGGCGTGCTTTCCCCGACCCGCTCGATCACTTTTTCTTCCAGCACCCGGAGCAGCTTGACCTGGGTGGCGATGGGCAGATCGCCGATTTCATCGAGGAACAGGTCGCCGCCCGATGCCTTTTCAAAGCGCCCCTTGCGGTCCCGGACCGCACCGGTGAAGGCGCCGCGCACATGGCCGAACAGTTCGCTTTCCAGCAGCGACTCGGTCAGGCTGGCACAGTTGACCCGAACGAATGGGCCGTCTCTTCGCTCGCCGATGTCGTGAATGGCCCGGCTGACCAGCTCCTTTCCGGTGCCGCTTTCCCCATAAATGATCACCGGAGCGTCGGAATAGGCGGCGTTTTCGATCATCTCGAAGACCTGGCGCATGGCCGGGCTGACGCCGACGATGCCGTGGAACCCGTCCTTGGACTGAAGCTCCCGCCGGAACGCCTCGATCTGAAACTCCTTTTCGATCAGTTCGGAAATGTCGGTGATGGTGCCCACGGCCCCGATGATCTGGCCTGAGGCGTCCCGAAGCAGGGAGGCATTTTTGATGGCGTGGATCAGTCGGCCGTCCTTGTGCCGGACCATGCATTTACAGGTGTTCAACTCCCCGAGCCGGAAAAGATCGCACCAGTGCCCGTCTTCCGGATTCAGCGCACAGGTGCGGGCGTCGCAGTCGACCATCTCGCAGGAGCGCCCCAGCAGCTCTTCGTTCCGGTAGCCGGTGATCCGTTCAAAGGCCCGGTTGACGGAAACGATCGCCCCCTGGGTGTTGACGATCATGATGCCGTCGTGAATGGTGTTGACCACCGTCTTCCAGTATCGGTCCAGCTCTTGATCCAGCATTCCAGCGTTGCACTCCGTATCGGATCGTCGGTGCACCGGTTCAGGTGGCATCGGATCCGCTCAGGCCCCCGGAGAAAAGGGCGCGATCTGCGCCGGATCCGATGGCCTTCTCCGCCGCTCTCCGACCCTTGTCACTTAACTTTCGGGCTTCGTCTCCAGCGGCATCATGAATCCCGAAAGTTAAGTTATCACCTGTAAAAAAGAATTCTTTTAACAATTTAACAATCCAGTGGCAAGATCTTTGTACTGCTGAAAAATCGAAGGTATATATTAAATTGTTTTTATTTGTTATTTTTGTACAACCCGCCGCACTCTCCACCCTGGCCCGTTTTTTGCTCTTCCAACATACGGATCTCAAAAGGAGCGTTTCCGCGTTGACGGACAAGGCCGACTATATATTGGATGTGCGGGGGGCGATTTCGCCCTTCTCTCTGCTGAAAGTGTCCCTGGTGTTTCAGCAAATGAAACCGGAACAGATCGTGGAAATTTTGGGCTGCGATTCGGAAATGCAGCGCGACCTGCTCCGGGTGCTACCGGAGGGATCCTGTGAGGTCGTCTTTTCGGATTCGACCGGCCGGGATGCTGAAGTATGCAGGGTGTGTTTGAAGAAAAGGGCCCAAGCAACCGCTACGTAGCAGAAAAGGAAGGACAGATGACCCAAGAACCGATTCGACTCAGCGGCAAGAAAACCTCCACATTCATCGACAAGGTCAAGGAGCTGCTCCCGGACGGGGGCAACCTGAACCTGTGTCTGACCTGCGGCGCCTGTTCGTCGGGCTGTCCGGCCACCGGCCTGGAGGGGATGGACCCGAGAAAGTTTCTCCGCATGGCGGCATTGGGGATGGATGAGGAAGTCACCTCCACTCCCTGGGTGTGGATGTGCTCCATGTGCCAGCGGTGCATCTATGTCTGCCCCATGAAAATCGACATCCCCCGGCTGGTCTATTTCGCCCGCCAGAGCTGGCCCCGGGAAACGAGACCCAAGGGGATCTTGGGCTCCTGCGACATGGCCTTGAAAAACGACACCTGCAGCGCCATGGGTGCCGGAGAAGAAGACTTCCAGTTCGTCGTCGAAGACGTGCTGGAAGAATACCGGGAGGCCCAGCCCGAATTTGCCGAGATGGAGGCCCCCATCGACAAGCAGGGGGCCGAGTTCTTCGTCAACCAGAACTCCAGAGAACCGGTGACCGAACCCGACGAGCTGCTCCCCCTGTGGAAAATCCTTCACACGGTCGGGGCGGACTGGACCTACGGCTCCAAGGGATGGGCGGCGGAAAACTACTGCATGTTCCTGGCCGACGACGAATCCTGGAAGCACATCACCCAGACCGCCGTCAAACAGGCCGATGACTTGGGGTGCAAGGTCTTTCTCAACACCGAATGAGGGCACGTCACCTTCTCAGTCCTGGAAGGACTGAAAAAGTTCAAGATCGAGCACAACGTCGAGGTCAAGAGCATCTACGAGTATTACGCCAAATGGATCCGCGAGGGAAAGCTGAAGGTCAACTCCGACTGGAACAAGGACCTGAAGATCAAATTCACGGTCCAGGACCCGTGCCAGATCGTCCGAAAAACCTTCGGCGATCCGATCGCAGAAGACCTGCGTTTCGTGGTCAAGTCGGTGGTGGGAGAGGAAAACTTCATCGACATGGTGCCCAACCGCTCCAACAATTACTGCTGCGGGGGCGGCGGCGGCTTTCTGCAGTCCGGCTACAAGGACGCCCGGCTCGAATACGGCCGGATCAAAGATGAGCAGATCCAGGCCACCAGGGCCGACTACTGCGTCGCGGCCTGCCACAACTGCCATGCCCAGATCCACGAGCTCAGCGAGCACTTTGGCGGCCATTACGGGGTCGTACACCTGTGGTCAATCATCTGCCTTTCGCTGGGAATTCTCGGGCCCAATGAAAGGACATATCTCAACGACGATTTAAAAACGGTCAACGTGTTTCACCCGGAGACGGAAATGTAGGCTGACGTTCAGCCGGAGCCTAAACTGACGACACAACCGTTGCAGGGAAAGGAAGCCCATGAGTTTTGAAAAACGTTTACAATCCGGAGAATTTGTCGTGCTGGCGGAGATGAACACCCCCAAGGGGGTCGACATCTCCCGGTTCATGACCGACGCCCGGCGGATCAAGGGCAGAGTCGACGCCGCAGTCATCCCCGACATGGACAACGGCGTCATGCGAATGAGCGCCCTGGCCGGCGGCGTGCTGGCCCAGCAGCAGGGCCTGGAGGCGATCATCCACGTCTACGGACGGGATCGGAATCGAATGGCCCTGCAAGGGGACCTTCTCGCCGCCCACGTGCTGGGCATCCAGAACCTGATCGTGGTTCCCGGCGAGGACATGGCCAACGGAGACCACAGGGATGCCGCCGTGGTCGACGACCTGGACGAGATGGGGCTTTTGAACGCCATCGCAGCTCTCCAGGACGGAAAAGACCTGGCCGGGTTCGGGCTGGACGGAAGCCCGAAGTTCACGGTCGGCTGCAGCCTGGCGCCCGCGGCTGACGAGAAGGCCATGGCAGCCGAGCTGGCCGCTGCCAGGGAAAAGGTCGCCGCCGGAGCGCGGTTTGTGGTGACGCCGCCGGTGTTCGATGTGGATCGCTTCGCCGAATTTGCCAAGCAGGCCGAATCGCTGAAGGTGCCGCTCATCGCCACCATTTTCCTGATCAAGTCGGTGGCCGTGGCACGGTACATCTCCTTCAACGAACCCGGCGCCCACCTTTCCGAGGAGATGATCCAGCGAATCCGCAAATCATCGGACCGGGAGATGGAAGGCGTCAAGATCGCCGGAGAAACCATCGCCAAGCTCAAACAGATGGCCCAGGGGGTCCTCATCCAGACCATGGGATGGGAGCACCGACTTTCTGCAATTCTCGACGCGGCCGGCATGTAACGTTCACCCAACAGCCTGAAAAAGGAAGCCATGGAAACCATAGAACGATTCCAGACGCGCAACAAAGTCCTGGTGGTCGGCGGCGGCGTCGGCGGAATCCGCACGGCCCTGGACCTTGCCGAGGCCGGCCGCGACGTGGTCCTCATCGACGCGGCCAACGCCATCGGCGGGCTCATGACCCATCTGGACCGGACCTTTCCGACCAACAACTGCGATCTTTGCACGATTTCCCCGAACATGTCCGAGGAAAATCGCAGCCGCCATATCGACCTGATGACCCTGACCCGCATCATCGGCCTGGAGGGCGCCGCCGGCGACTTTACGGCCACGCTGTCCACGGCGCCGAGATATATCGACCTGACCCGCTGCACGGCCTGCGGAGAATGCCGCCGACGGTTTCCCGAGTGCGTGGATTTCAGCCCGGGACTCGACCACCGGGCCCCGACCTGCATGCGCTATCCCCAGGCCACGCCCCAGGCCTTTTCCATCGACCTGGCCCGGTGCAAGGACAAGCAGGCCCTGGCGGCATGCTGCCCGGCCGGGGCGATCGTCCTCGATGATGCCGAATCCCGGCGGCAGATGCGCTTCGGCGCCGTGGTGATGGCGACGGGAGCCGGCATCTTCGATCCTTCGGCCCTGGACAACTTCAACTACGGCAAAGACCCGGACGTGGTCACCAGCCTCGAATACGAGCGGATCCTGTCCGCCTCCGGTCCGACCGGCGGCCGGCTGGTCCGGGGCTCCGACGGCAAGGTGCCGGAAAAAATCGCCTGGATCCAGTGCGTCGGCTCCCGGGGGCTGCAAAAAGGCGCGGCGCCCTATTGTTCAAGCGTCTGCTGCATGTTCGCTCTCAAAGAGGCGATCGTGACCAAGGAGCGCTTCGCCGACCAGATCGATACCACGGTTTTTTTCATGGACATGCGCACCTTCGGCAAGGATTACGAGCAGTACTACCAGAGAAGCCGGGACGAGTATGGCCTGCGGTTCGTCCGCAGCCGCCCCCACAGCGTGATGCGAAGACCGGGCGAGGACCGGCTGACGGTCACCTTCGCCCCCTATGACCAAAGCGTGGTCAAGGAAGAAGGCTTCGACATGGTGGTCCTGGCCACCGGCTTTGCCGTCAGCGAAGAGATGCGAAAGACAGCCGAAGCCCTCGGGATCGAATTAAACGAACACGGATTTGCCAAAACCCCGGGCTTCAATCCGGTGGCCACCTCCCGGCAGGGGGTTTACGTGTGCGGGATGTTCGAAAGCCCCAAGGACATCCCCGAGACCATGATCCAGGCCAGCGCCGCGGCCTGCCGCGCCGCCGCTCTGGTGGCGCCTGTTCCGGCGAAGGGAGTCGAAGCGCCCGAAGGCGAGATGGCCGAAGACGAACTCGAACCCTTTCCCCCGGAACGGGACGTCACCGGCGAAGATCCAAAGGTCGGCGTCTTTATCTGCGAATGCGGCGAGAACATCGGCGGAGTGGTCAATGTCCAGGCCCTGGCAAAAGATGCTGGCTCGCTGCCCGGGGTGGAAACGGCCGAGGTGCTCGGCTACAGCTGCAGCCGGGAGGGCATGAAGAAAATCCAGGAACGGATCCGGGAATTGCAGCTCAACCGGGTTGTCATCGGTGGATGTTCTCCCCGCACCCACGAACTGCAGTTCCAGGACACGATCAGACGGGCCGGGCTCAACAAGTATCTGGTGGAAATCGCCAATCTTCGAGACCAGGACACCTGGGTCCATCTGGACCGGCCTGCGGAGGCCGCCGCCAACGCCCGCGCGCTCATCCAGGCCGCGGTGTCGGCGGTAAAGACCGCCCGCCCCCTGACCGAGCACCTTCTTCCCATGAACCAGGACGTGCTGGTGGTCGGCGGCGGCGTCGCCGGCATGACCGCCGCCCTTCGCCTGGCCGACCAGGGATACCAGGTGTTTCTGGCCGAACGCCGATCGATGCTCGGCGGCATAGCAAACCTGGTCCGCAAAACCCTGGAGGGAGACGACGTACAAGCCTTCGTCAGGGACCTGATCGACCGGACCCTGGCCCACGAAAATCTCCAGGTGATCACCAGCGCGTTCATCGTCGATCACAGCGGCATGCCGGGCATGTTCAAGACCGGCATGCAGGTCGGGCCCCAAATGTTCTACCGGCAGATCAATCACGGGGTCACGATCATGGCCACTGGCGCCCTTCCCAACCGCCCATCGGCCTATCTTCTCGGAGAACATGACGCGGTGATGACCCAGCTCGAGGCCGACGCCCTGATCGAGGAAGACTCAGACCGGGTCGCGGCCTGGGAAAATGTGGTCATGATCCAGTGCGTCGGCTCCCGAATCCCGGAAAATCCCAACTGCTCGCGCATCTGCTGCCAGGCTGCCGTGAAAAACGCCCTGCGGATCAAGGAGCTCAATTCCGAAGCCAGGGTGATCGTGCTGTACCGAGACATGAGGACCTACGGCTTTCAGGAGGATTACTACCGGAAGGCCCGGGAAAAGGGCGTCATCTTCGCCCGATACGAAACCGATGCACTGCCGCAGACCGAAGCCGCGGGCGACCGGGTGCTGGTGACCTTCACCGATCCGATCCTGGGACGGACGCTTTCGGTGGAGGCAGACGCCCTGATGCTCAGCACCGGCTTTGTCAGCGACGACGAATCCACCGAAGACCTGGCCGCGATCTTCAAGCTGCCGAGAACCTCCGACGGATACTTTCTCGAGGATCACATCAAGCTGCGCCCCGTGGATCTGCCGGCTCCGGGCTTCTTCGTGGCCGGAACGGCCCACGCACCCAAGTCGATCAAGGAGAGCCTCTCCCAAGCCGAGGCGGCCGCAGGAAGAGCCCTTACCCTGCTGGCCCGGGAAAGCATCAACCTCGGGGCGGCGGTGGCCCGGGTCGACGACAGCAAATGCGCGGCCTGTTTGATCTGCGTGCGGGTATGCCCCTACGGCGTTCCCTTTATCAACGCAGACGGCTACTCGGAGATCGACCCGGCAAAATGCCATGGATGCGGCACCTGCGCATCGGAATGCCCGGCCAAGGCCATAGACCTCATGTGCTTCGAGGATGACCAGATCCTGGCGAAGCTCAACGGACTTCTGGAAAGGATGGTGGCGTAATGAAACCCTTTGAACCGGTCATCGTGGCCTTCTGCTGCCACTACTGCGCCTATACGGCCGCCGATATGGCCGGCAGCCAGCGTCGCTGCTACCCCCCCAATGTCAGGATCGTCCGGGTGCCTTGCTCGGGCAAAGTCGACACGATCCACATCCTGAAAGCCTTCGAAAAAGGGGCTGACGGGATCTACGTCGCCGGCTGCCTGGACGGAGACTGCCACTTCAAGAACGGCAACATCCGGGCCTCCCGCCGCGTGGCTTCCGTCAAGGGCCTGCTGGATGAAATCGGCATCGGGGGCGAACGGCTCGAGATGGTCAAGATATCGGCAGGCATGGGCGACCGCTTTGCCGACATCGCCGAACAGATGACGGAAAAAATCAGGAAGCTGGGCCCCAACCCGATCCACGCGGCCCGCACCGCAGCATAACCGGGCCGCGGCCCGCAAGGAAGGAGAACGAAGCCAAATGATCACAGCGGAACGCAAACCCTTGGAAGAGATCATCGCTTATGTGCGGCCCTTCGACCGGATCCTTCTGGTCGGCTGCAACGAATGCGTCACGGTCTGCGCGGCCGGAGGCCGCAAGGAGGTCGGCATTCTTTCCTCGGCCCTCCAGATGGCTTTCCTCAAACAGGGGAAAAATCTCCAGGTCAAGGAGCACACCTTGGAGCGGCAGTGCGACCCCGAGTACGTGGAAGAGCTCTCTTCAATGATCGACGGGGCCGACGCGGTACTGTCCATGGCCTGCGGCTGCGGGGTGCAGGAAGTGGCCCGGCGCTACCGGGACAAGCCGGTCTTTCCGGCGGTCAACACGACTTTCATGGGCGCCTCGGAAAGACAGGGGGTCTGGGCCGAACGCTGCCAGGGATGCGGCGACTGTCTGCTTGGCATCACCGGCGGGATCTGTCCCATCGCCCGGTGCTCCAAGCAGCTGCTCAACGGCCCCTGCGGCGGCTCCACCCATGGAAAGTGCGAAATCAGTCCGGACGTGGACTGTGCCTGGCAGCTCATCTGGGATCGGCTCAAGGCGCTCGGCTTGGAAAATCGGTATGAAGAGATCATACCGGCCAAAGACTGGAGAACCGGTCGGGGCGGAGGCCCCCGGAAAATCATCAGAGAGGACTTGGCAGAATGAAAACCGACAGCGTACTGGAAAAAGTGCTCAGCTCCGGAAAACTGGCAGTCACATCCGAATGCGGTCCCCCCAGGGGAGCCGCCGTGGACAAGGTCAAGAAGAAGGCGGAAATGCTCAAGGGGGTGGTCGACGCCGTCAACGTCACCGACAATCAGACGGCCATGGTCCGGATGTCGAGCTTTGCCGCCGGCGTGTTCCTCCGCCAGATGGATCTGCACCCGATCCTCCAGATGGTCACCAGGGACCGAAACCGTCTGGCCATGCAGGCTGACATCATCGGGGCCTACGCCCACGGGATCAACACCATGCTCTGCCTGTCCGGCGATCATCCCCATTTCGGCGATCACCCCACGGCCGCCAATGTTCACGATATCGATTCGATCCAGTTCATTCAGATGGTCCGCCAGATGAGAGACGAGGGGACCTTCCAGGGCGGGGCCGAGATCGATCAACCGCCGAAGATGTTCATCGGTGCGGCGGCGAACCCCTTCGCCGACCCCTTCGAACTGCGGGTGGCCCGGCTGGCGAAAAAGGTCGCCGCCGGGGTCGACTTCATCCAGACCCAGTGCATCTACAACCTGGACAAGTTCGAACAATGGATGGAAGGGGTTTGCGCTCGGGGCCTGCACGAAAAGTGCCCCATTTTGGCCGGCATCACCCCCATGAAGTCGGCCGGCATGGCCCGCTACATGAAAAACAAGGTGCCGGGGATGGATGTTCCCCAGGAACTGGTGGACCGGATGGCCGGCGTGCCCAAGGAAAAGCAGGCCGAGGAAGGAATCAAGATCTGCGTGGAAAGCATGCAGCGCCTCAAGGAGGTCAAGGGAGTGGCCGGCTTTCACATCATGGCCATCGAATGGGAGCAGAAGGTTTCCGAGATCGTGGAAAAGGCCGGACTGCTGCCCAGACCGACGGTGTAGGGCGCTGCCGCACCCGCTGGCAGGCTATAAAGCTGGGAAGCTGGGAAGCAAAAAAAGAAAAACGGCTTCAAAAAGCGTCAGGCAGACCTCTTGGAAGGTTTTGCCTCCAAGCCTGCCAGCATCCCAGCCTTCCAGCCGCGCGAAGCGCCCGGCTTAGCAGCTTAACAGCTTGGTCGCTTGGCGGCTCGATAAGGGCGCCGCACTTCAATGACCGAGACGTCGAGTCGCCGATTGACAAATAATCAATAATTGCTGATCATTCAAAAATGACAAACACCGCCTGAAGGAGGAAAAAATGACTGACAAGCAACTCATCCTCGTGGTGGACGACGACCCGGACCTGGTCGAATCGGTCTCCATGAAGCTGGAAAGCGCCGGCTACCGCGTGGGTAAAGCCTACGACGGCATCGAGGCCATGGACCGGATCAAGGAAGAGCGGCCGGATTTGATCATTCTCGATGTGATGATGCCCCGAAAAAACGGCTATGAGCTCTGCGACGAGCTCAAAAAATCCGACGAGTACAAGGACATCATCGTGGTACTGCTCACGGCGGTGGCAGACGCCGTCACCTCCACCAAGTACACGCACATGGAGGGAAAGAGCACCCTGGCCGACGACTACATCCCCAAACCGATCGAACTCGACCGGCTCATGGAGATCGTCAAGGACCAGCTGCAGTAGCGGAAACGGGCCGGCGGGCCGGGCACCCGAATTTTACGCGGGTGCCTGGAGCCGGCCGGCCGCAAAAAAATTCGAATATCGAAATAAAATCGCTTCGCGCTTTTATAAGAGGCGGCTTCGCCGCCAAAGATTCATTTTTAGTTTGCGCCTGCAGGGCGCATCATTTTCTTTGCGGAGCAAAGAAAATTTTCAGATTTGCTCTTATGTCCTCTCTTTGAAATGATAAGAAGGTTAAGATAAAATATGGTATCCCCTTCCGATCAAAAGCTGGCCATCAGCGGGATCAAGCTCAGCGGCGAGCTGGTGCAGATCAACTTTTTGCCGGAAGGCGAGTTCACGGCGCCCCAGCTGTTTCACCGCCTGGCCGAACGCCGGGTCAACCTGGTGCTCGTCACCCTCGACGCCGCCGGGGGACGGCTGGCCGGCGCCTGCTGCATCGCCGCCGACGAGCTGCCCCGTGCCCAGCCGGTGCTCGACGAAGCGGGCGGTTCCCTTACGCTTTTGCCCTCGGTCGGCGCCCTGACCGTTTTTCCCCACCGGGCCCGATACGATCTTCTCGAATCCATCGTTTCGGGCTTTGCCCGGGAAAACCTGAAGATCCATGCCATTGCCTCTTCGCTTGCGACGCTGACTTTCATCACCGGCTATGATCAGCTGGACGAAGCCGTTGCGGCCGTCGCAGCCGTGGCCGAGCTTCCCCCCAACCATGCCCCGATTCGACCTGAATTCAAGGTCCGCCAGCTCTGATGGAAACCATCGCCGTCTACTGGGAGCCGAAGATCAAGACGTACGGCATCGCCGAAAAAACCGGCTTGTCGATGGTCTCCTTTTATCTGCTCACAGAAGAGCTGGAGCGCGGAGAAGGCCGGCTTCGCCGCGCCGGTTCGGCCGCGGGGGAGCTCTTGCTGGTCTTTGCCCGGCCTTCCGCCCAGGGAGGTCTTCGGCTTCATCTGCTTTTCGAAGGCCGACCCACCTGGCATCTGCTGGAGGAATTCAGCGGAGCCACCGGGGGAGGACACCCCTCCGGGCTTCGGGTTGACGCCGACGTCGAACTGATCTATTTCCAGGGGCCCCATTTCGGGGACCGTTACGGCATCGCCGATGCGGCGTTCGGCGCCCTTCTCGGGGCGGATATTCCGGTACTGGCCGCCGCTTGCACCGGTGCTTCCATTTATATCGTGCTGCCGAAGGACACGGCCGCAGCCGCACGGAAGGCTCTGTCGGAAAAGTTTATCGTCCCGGGCACATAAGGTGACCATGAACGAGCAGACCAAAGAGGAAATCGACTGGCGGATGCGGGTATTCGACTCGTTGTCGTTTCCGACCCTGATCCTGCGGCCGGATCGAACCATCGTTTCGGCCAACCAGATCTTTCTGACGAAAATCGGAGCGGATCTGGCCGATGTGGTCGGACGCACCTGCAGGGATATCTTCCGGCAGTACGACCACGACCCGGGCCTGCCGTGCACGAAACAGAACTGCCCCCTTCACCAGACCCTGAAGTACCGGGAAGGAAGCTCGGTGCTGCGGCAGATCGCGGACAAGGACGGCAGCCTGCGCTGGGAAGACCGCGTCTTTTCCCCCATCCTGGACGAAGACGGCGACGTCATCTACGTGATCGAAAGCGTTCGAGACGTCACCCGGACCAAGACCCTCGAAAAGATGTACCACGGCATCCGGGCATTTCTGGACAAGGTCATCCAGAGCTCGGCAAGCGCCATCGTCGCAGCCGACAACAACGGAAAACTGCTGCTGATGAACGAAGCCGCCGAAGAGCTGTTCGGCTACTACTTTTCAGACGCGGAAAGGATTCGAACCAAGGACCTGTATCCTCGCGGCGTCGCCAAGAAGATCATGGACAAGTTGAGAAGCGAGGTTTACGGCGGCCGCGGCAAGCTTCCGGTCACCAAAGAGACCATCTTAACCGCGTCCGGGGAGGAAATCCCGGTGGAAATGACCGCGGCCATCATCTACGAAGGCGAGCGGGAGGTGGCCACCATGGCCATCTACAACGACCTGCGGGAACGACTGGCCGTGGAAAAAAAGCTGCAGGACGCCCAGAAACAGGTCCTGCAGTCGGAGAAAATGGCCTCCTTGGGCCGCCTGGCGGCGGGGGTCGCCCACGAGATCAACAACCCCCTGACCGGCATCCTGCTTTACGGCAATATGATGATGGAAAAGATTTCGCCTGCAGACCCGCTTCGGCAAAACCTGGAGTACATCCTGGAAGACAGCGATCGATGCCGGGACATCGTCAAGAACCTGCTGGCCTACAGCCGGCAGACAAACCCGGCCAAAGAGGCCTTTCAGATGAACACCCTGGTGGAGGAAGGCCTCAGTCTGATTCGGGACCAGAAGCTGTTCATTAACGTGCGGATCGAAAAGCAGCTGTCCGACGCGCCGATGGCCATCATCGCTGACCGGAACCAGATGCGGCAGGTGGTCATCAACCTGGTCATGAACGCCCTGGACGCCATGGAAAAAAAGGGCGTTCTGACGCTGCGCACATTTCCGGAAAAGCGGGCCAAGACCGCCGTTCTGGAAATCTCCGATACCGGCAGGGGAATCTCCGAGGAAAACCGCTCCCGGATATTCGATCCGTTTTTTACCACCAAAGAGCTTGGCCGCGGCACGGGCCTCGGCCTGAGCACAGCCTACGGCATCGTCAAGGAAAACCAGGGCAGCATCAGCCTGAAACAAACCGGACGGGAGGGGACGACCTTCCGCGTGGAATTGCCCTTGGCCGATATACAGGAAAAACCGAAAGAGAAAACCATCGGGTGAGGCACGATGACAACCGAACGTGAACACCGAGGTACAGTGCCGCCGAAAATTCTGGTGGTAGACGACGAAGCCCGGATCCGGGACGCCTGCCAGGCCGTGCTGAAAGACGCCGGATACGAGGTGACCGTGGCCGAAGACGGCGCAAAGGGCCTGGCCTGCATCGAAAAGACCCACTTCGACATCGTCCTGCTCGATCTGATGATGCCGTCGGTGTCCGGATTCGAGGTGCTGGCAAAGGTCCGGGCGCTTCATTCGGACACGGTGGTCATCGTCATCACAGGCTACGCCACCGTGGAGCACTCCATCGAGGCCATGAAAAGCGGGGCCTTCGACTTCATCCCCAAGCCCTTCACCCCGGATCATCTCCGGGTCACCGTGTCCAAGGCCATCGACTACATGCGGGCGCTTCGCGACATCGCCGACACCCGCTCCCGGATTCGGACCATGATACAGCGGCTGTCCGACGGCGTGATGTGCACGAACCAGGAAAATCGCGTCGTCATGGTCAACCCGGCATTTTTGCAGATGGTCGGCTACACCGGGGTGGCCTCAGCCATGGACCGGCGCTGCGATGCGGTGATCTCCATCGCCCGCATCCGGCAGATGATCGCCCAGACCCTGGCGGCGTCCGGTGAGGACACCCTGGAGCGGACCGATGAAATCGAGTACGGCGAAGACGCAGAAGGACAGCCGCGGATTCTCAGTGTCCGGTGCACGCCTTTCCGGGATCATGCCGGGGCGACCATGGGGGTCATCACGGTGCTCCACGACATCACCACGCTGAAAAAGCTCGACCGGATAAAATCCGAGTTCGTCTCCAGGGTCAGCCACGAGATCCGCGGGCCCATGAATTCGGTCCTCATGCAGCTTCAGGTGATCCTGGACGGCCTTGCCGGGAAGGTCACCGACAAGCAGCAGGAGATCCTTGCCCGGGCATCTGAAAAAATCCGCAACCTGGCCCAGATGGCCACCGAGCTCCTCGACCTTTCCCGCATCGAATCGGGGCTGATCTCCCAGGAAGTGGAAAAAATCGACTTGTCCGGGCTGCTCCGGGAACAGATCGAATTTCAACGCCCCCGGGCAGAGGCTGCATCGATCCGGCTCGAGCTGGACGCACCCGACCGCCTCCCGCCGGTAACCGGCCATTATCGCAACCTGGAGGAGGTCTTTTCCAACCTGATCGGAAATGGGATCAAGTACACCCCCGCCGGTGGACGGGTAAAAGTGACCGCCTCTTCCGATTATGAAACCCTTACCGTGAAGGTGGCCGACACCGGAATCGGCATCGCCGAAGAAGACCAAAAGCGGGTGTTTCAGCGGTTCTATCGGGTTCGAAACGAGCAGACCCGCTACATTCAGGGCACCGGACTCGGCCTTTCCCTCGTCAAAAAGATCGTCGAATCCCACCACGGCCGGGTGAAGATCGACAGCCGGCCCGGGCGCGGCACCACTTTTTCCGTATCCCTTCCCTGCGCCGCCGCCTGACCGCCCAACCTGCGCCACCGCTTCACGGAAACTCCCTTCAGACCTGAATCCGGTTCATTCGATACAATGCATTTTTCTTGACACCTTTCAGACGAGTATGGCATAGGCATGGTTTGGTGCACGCTTAACACCTGTTAAACCATTACAATTGTAACATACCGTTTACTAACAAAATTTTGATGCCTCTCGAACAGGCTCATTTCAACTTTTACAAACTGCAAGGAGTTTCTATGACTGCTCCAGAAAAGAGTGGATCCGTGATGGTGGTCGGCGGCGGCATCGCCGGCATGCAGTCCGCCCTGGACCTGGCCGAATCCGGCTACTACGTCTACCTGGTGGAAAAATCCGCCGCCATCGGCGGCATCATGAGCCAACTCGACAAGACCTTTCCCACCAACGACTGTGCCATGTGAGTGATCTCACCCAAACTGGTCGAGGTCGGCCGGCACCTGAACATCGAGATTCTCACCAACTCAGAACTTCTCTCCCTGGACGGCGAACCGGGCCGCTTTACGGCCCAAGTCCATCAAGACCCCCGTTTCGTGGACCTGGCCAAGTGCACGAGCTGCGGCGAGTGCGCCAAGGTCTGCCCCATTGCCCTTCCCAACGAATATGACGAGGGCCTGTCGGAAAGAAAGGCCATTTACAAGCAGTACGCCCAGGCCATCCCCGGCGCCTTCGGCATCAGCAAGCGCGGCACGGCCCCCTGCAAGGCCACGTGCCCGGCCCATGTAAGCATCCAGGGATACATCGCCCTGATCGACGAGGGCAAATACGCAGAGGCCCTTCAGCTTTTCAAGGAGTCCCATCCGTTTCCCGGCATCTGCGGCCGGGTCTGCCATCACCCCTGTGAACAGATCTGCACCCGAAACGACGTCGACCAGCCTCTGGCCATCCGGGAGCTTCACCGCTATCTGGCCGACTGGGAGCAGACCCAGGAATCGCCCTACGTTCCGGAGGTCAAGGAAAAACGCGACGAAAAGGTGGCCGTCATCGGTTCGGGTCCGGCCGGCCTCACCGCGGCCTACTATTTGGCCCTGGCAGGCTACCAGGTCACGATCTTTGAAAAGCTGCCCAAGGCCGGCGGCATGATGCGCTACGGCATCCCCGAATACCGTCTGCCGCGAAGCATTCTCGACACCGAAATCGGCGTCATCGAACAGATGGGCGTTACGATCAAGACCGGCGTTGCCTTCGGCCAGGACTTCACCCTGGACAGCCTCAAAAAAGACGGGTTTGCCTCGGTGTTTGTCGGCATCGGCCTTCACGGCGGCCGAAAACTCGGCGTGGAAAACGAAGATGCCGAAGGCGTTCTGCAGGGGGTCGATTTTCTGCGGGACATGGCCCTGGGAAAAGAGGTCGAGATCGGCGAAGACGTACTGGTGGTCGGCGGCGGCAACGTGGCCATCGATGTGGCCCTGACGGCCAAGCGCAAAGGGGCGAAAAACGTCACCCTCATCTGCCTGGAAAAGCGCGAGGAGATGCCCGCCTGGGAGCATGAGATCGAAGAGGCCCTGGAAAGCGAGATCAACATCGTCAACAGCTTCGGTCCCAAGAACTTTTTCATCGACAAGAGCAGCAAGGTCTCCGGAATCGAGTTCAAGACCTGCACCGCGGTCTTCGACGAAAACGGCCGGTTTTCCCCCAGCTACGACGAAGACGCCTGCCAGCCGTTTTTCGGCGACACGGTGATCGTGTCCATCGGCCAGAGTACGGTTCTGGACGGCATCCGGGAGCAGGGAATCGAAACCACCCCTCCGGGCGGGATCAAGGCCGACCCGGTGACCCTGCAGACTTCGGTGGAGTGGGTGTTTGCCGGCGGCGACGCCTTTTACGGCCCCAAGTCGGTCGTCGATGCCGTGTCCTGTGGAAAAGAAGCGGCCGAGAGCATTCACCGCTACCTCAACGGACTGGATCTGGCCGAAGGCCGGGAAAAACAGTGGGAGTTTGAAAAGCCGGACACGAGCATGGAGGCACACAAGCCTAGAACGCCGGTGCGCTGCCTCGATCCGGAGGCCCGGGAATGCAACTTTTTGGAGGTCTCCTTCGGCTTCAACGAGGAAGAGGCAAAAAAGGAAGCCGACCGGTGCCTGCGCTGCGGGATCTGCTCGGAATGCTACCAGTGCGTCAAGGCCTGCCTGGCCGAAGCGATCGACCACACCCAGCAGCCCGAAGACAAGGAGA
The DNA here is from genome assembly GCA_021737185.1 of Desulfobacterales bacterium. Classification (GTDB taxonomy): domain Bacteria; phylum Desulfobacterota; class Desulfobacteria; order Desulfobacterales; family CAFBRK01; genus JAIPEL01. Next base: position 28,204 of record JAIPEL010000039.1, read on the forward strand.
TCACCGTCGGTTCGGTGATTTTATCTGCCGGTACCGAGATCTACGATCCGGGAGAACTTTCCCAATTCTACCATTACGGGAAAAACCCGAATGTGATGACCAGCCTGGAATTCGAGCGGATCCTGTCGGCTTCCGGGCCGACCATGGGGCACCTGGTGCGGCCCTCGGATGAAAAGGAGCCCAAAAAGATCGCCTGGCTCCAGTGCGTCGGCTCCCGGGACACGAACCGGTGCGGCAACGGCTACTGCTCCTCGGTCTGCTGCATGTACGCCATCAAAGACGCCATGATCGCCAAGGAGCACTCCAAAGAGGAGCTGGATGCGGCCATCTTCTACATGGACATCCGTACCTTCGGAAAAGACTACGAAAAATACTACGACCGCGCCCGAAACAAAGAGGGCGTCCGCTTTGTCAAGGCCCGGGTGCATTCGATCTATGACGATCCAAAGACCCGGGACCTGACCCTGCGCTTTGCCGACGAAAGCGGCAACATGGTCGACGAGCCTTTCGATATGGTGGTTCTTTCCGTCGGGCTCCAGGCCGGGGAAGGGACAAAGGCCCTGGCCGAGCGCCTCGGCATCGAGATGAACCATTACAACTTTCTAAAAACCGGCCCCTTTGCGCCGGTGGCCACCTCCCGGCCGGGCGTTTACACCTGCGGGATCCTTCAGGGGCCCAAGGACATCCCGGCGTCGGTCACCGAGGCCGGCGCCGCAGCCCCGGCTGCCGGCGCCGATGTGGCCGAAGCCCGCGGCAAAGACGCCAAGACGATCGAATTTCCCGAGGAAATCGACGTCGCCGGCATAGAGCCGCGCATCGGTGTGTTCGTCTGCAACTGCGGCATCAACATCGGCGGGGTGGTCAACGTACCGGAAGTCCAGGAATACGCCGGCACCCTGCCGGGGGTGGTTTTTACCGACAGCAATCTGTTCACCTGCAGCCAGGACACCCAGGACAAGATCAAGGAAAAGATCCAGGAGGAAAACCTGAACCGGGTGGTGGTGGCCTCGTGTTCGCCCAAGACCCACGCCCCCATGTTCATGGAAACCCTGGAAGCCTGCGGGTTGAACAAATATCTGTTCGAGATGGCCAATATCCGGAACCAGGACTCCTGGGTTCACGCCAACAACCCGGATCTGGCCACCAAAAAGGCCAAGGAGCTGGTGCGCATGGCCGTGGCCCGGTCCGCCACCCTGCATCCGCTCCACGAGCGGGTCATCCCCGTCAACAAGCGTGCCCTGGTTCTGGGAGGCGGCATCGCCGGCATGAACGCAGCGCTCGATCTGTCCAAGCAGGGTTTCGAGTCGGTGCTGATCGAAAAAGAAGACAAGCTGGGGGGCATGGCCCGCCGGCTTCACCACACCATCGAAGGGGCCGACGTTCAGGGCTATCTGGAAAAACTCGTCGGCCAGGTGGAAAAGGACGACAAGATCGAGGTGCTCAGCGGTGCCCAGGTGGCCGGCTTTGAGGGCTTTCAAGGCAACTTTCTGACCGAAGTCAAAATCGACGGCCAGCAAGAGCCCCGAAGCATCGACCACGGCGTCATCCTGGTGGCCACCGGCGGAGCCGAATACCGGCCCAAGGAGTTTCTCTACGGGGAAGACGACCGGGTCATGACCCAGGTGGAGCTTTCCGACCGGCTGGAGAAAAGCGGGGCGGACGGCCTCGACACGGTGGTCATGATCCAGTGCGTCGGCTCCAGAAACGAGGAAAACCCCAACTGCTCCCGGATCTGCTGCCAGGCCGCCGTGAAAAACGCCCTGGCGATCAAGAAGCAGAACCCGGCCAGCCAGATATTCGTCCTGTACCGGGACATGCGTACCTACGGGCTGCTGGAGGATTACTATACCGATGCCCGCAAACAGGGGGTCATTTTTGTCCGCTTCGACAAAGAGCATCCACCCCAGGTGGCCGCGGACGGAGACGGGTTGAAAGTGACCGTCAAGGACCACGTGCTGCAGCAGGACATCGAAATCGGAACGGACCTGCTGGCCCTGAGCGCCGGGGTGACCGCCACCGACACCAAGGCGGTAAGCGACATCATGAAGCTGAACCGGAATCCGGAAGGGTTCTTCATCGAGGCGCACGTGAAACTGCGGCCGGTGGACATGCCCGGCGAGGGGATGTTCCTGTGCGGAATGGCCCATGGGCCGAAGCTGATCTCAGAAACCATCGCCCAGTCCCAGGCGGCGGCCAGCCGGGCGGTGACGTTCCTGTCCAAGGACACCATTCAGCTGTCGGCCATCACGGCCAAGGTGGACGTCGACCACTGCGTGAAATGCCTGACCTGCGTTCGCTCCTGCCCCTTTGGCGTGCCGAAGTTCAACGTGGAAAAAGGAGAGATCGAAATCGACGACGCCCTTTGCCACGGCTGCGGCGTATGCACCGCCGTCTGCCCGCGGCAGGCGATTCAGCTCAGCTTCTATGAAGACGATCAGATCACATGCAAAATTGACGCGCTTTTGGCAGGAGGAATCTAATGGCGGAATTCGAACCGACGATCATCGCGTTTTGCTGCAACTACTGAGGGTACTCGGCCGCGGACCTGGCAGGTTCGATGCGACTCGACTATCCAGCCAACATCAAGATCATTCTTGTCCCCTGCTCCGGCAAAGTCGACGTGATGCACCTGCTTCGCGCGATCCAGAAGGGGGCAGACGGCGTCTACGTGGTCGGCTGCCTGGAAGGAACCTGCCATTACAACGAAGGCAACTACCGGGCCAGAGAGCGGGTCAACCATGTTCGGCAGCTTTTAGAGGAAATCGGTATTGAAGGCGACCGGGTAAGAATGTATAATCTGTCTTCCGGAGAAGGGCCCACGTTTGCCCAGTACGCCACGGAAATGACCGAACACATCCGCGATCTGGGACCGAACCCATTGAAAAACAAAGGTAAATCATAAAATTCAAGGAGTCTCTTATGGCAGAAGGAGTGATCAAACTCGGTGGCAAGAAAAAGAGCACCTTCATCGACAAGGTCAAGGAGTTTCTCCCGGAGGGGGGAAATCTCAATCTGTGCCTGACCTGCGGTGCGTGCTCGTCGGGCTGCCCGGCCACGGGTCTTGAGGGGATGGACCCGAGAAAGTTTCTGCGCATGGCTGCCCTCGGAATGGACGAGGAGGTCACCAAGACCCCGTGGGTCTGGTGGTGCACCATGTGCCAGCGGTGCATCTACGTGTGCCCGATGAAGATCAACATCCCCCAGCTGGTCTTTTACGCGCGCCAGAGCTGGCCCCGGGATGAGCGCCCCAAGGGGATTTTAGGCTCCTGCGACATGGCCTTGAGAAACGACACCTGCTCGGCCATGGGGGCCACAGAGGAGGACTTCCAGTTCGTGGTCGAAGACGTGCTGGAGGAATACCGCGAGTCCCAGCCCGAATTTGCCGAGATGGAGGCCCCGGTCAACAAGCAGGGGGTCGAGTTCTACCTGAACCAGAACTCCAGGGAGCCGGTCACTGAACCCGACGAGATGGTGCCGCTGTGGAAGATATTGCACCTGGCCGGGGCGGACTGGACCTACGGCACCAAAGGGTGGGCCGCGGAAAACTACTGCATGTTCCTGGCCGACGACGAGGCCTGGAAGCACATCGTGGAAGTCAAGAAAAAGGCGGTGGAGGACTTGGGCTGCAAGGTCTGGCTCAACACCGAATGAGGGCACGAACTGTTCGCAGTCCGGGTCGGACTGCAAAAGTTCAAGATCGACTACAACTTCGAGATCCGCAGCATCATCGAATACTATGCCCAATGGATCCGGGAGGGAAAGCTCAAGCCCAGCAGCGAATGGAACAAGGACCGAAAGATCAAGTTCACGGTCCAGGATCCGTGCCAACTGGTCAGAAAGTCTTTCGGCGACCCGGTGGCAGAAGATCTGCGCTTCGTGGTCAAGGCGGTGGTGGGCGAGGAGAACTTCATCGACATGCAGCCCAACCGCTCCAACAACTACTGCTGCGGGGGCGGGGGCGGATTTCTGCAAAGCGGCTACCCGGAACAGCGCCGGGCCTACGGAAAGCTCAAGGCCGAGCAGATCCTCGACACGAAGGCCGGCTATTGCATCACGCCGTGCCACAACTGCCACGCCCAGATTCACGACATGAGCGACATCAACGACCACGCCTGGCAGACGGTGCACCTGTGGACCCTGCTGTGCCTGTCTTTGGGCATCCTCGGTCCGAACGAGCGGACGTATCTGGGCGACGACCTGAAGGATGTGGACGTCTTCCATCCCGAGTCGGAAATGTAGCCGAAGAAAGCACGCGTTAAAAACCATCGAACCGATTCGTTCGGGAGGAAACAAGATGATCGTAGCAAAGCGAAAGCCCTTCGACGAGATCATGGAGATGCTCGAGGAGTACAAGAAGGTCCTGGTCGTTGGGTGCGGCACCTGTGTGGCGGTCTGCCTGGTCGGCGGGGAAAAAGAGGCCAACATCCTGGCAACCGAACTGGAGATGGCAAGAAAGCTGGCCGACAACCCCATCGAAGTCGACAGCGTCACCCTGGAGCGCCAGTGCGACAGAGAATACCTGGCAGAACTCGACGACAAGCAGACCGACTATGATGCGCTGATCTCCATGGCCTGCGGTGTGGGGATCCAGTTTCTGGCCGAGCGCTTCCCGGACAAGCCGGTTTTTCCCGCGGTGGACACGGCCGGATTGGCCGTCAACCAGGCCGTGGGCTGGTACGAGGAGCGATGCCGCTCCTGCCAGCAGTGCGTTTTGGCCTGGACCGGCGGCATCTGCCCGGTCACCATGTGCGCCAAGGGCCTCTACAACGGGCCCTGCGGGGGCACCAACCTGGGAAACTGCGAGATCGATCCGGATCAGCCCTGCGCCTGGTATCTGATCCACGAGCGCCTGGCCAAGCAGGGCCGTCTTCATCATATCAAACAGATCTACGAGGCCGTCGGATGGCGGGACACCATGCCCCGCACCCTGATTCAGCCCGGCTACAAAAAACCGGAGAAAGAAGAAGCCAAGTAGCCGCCAGACGCCGGCGGCTAACTTGCGGTGACTCCCCAACCCGATCGAGGTGGCAGATATGAGCACGGATAACGGTTTGAAGTCCGGAAGCAACCTGGAAAAAATTCTCAAGGCCGGGCACTTTGCCTTTACCGGCGAGCTGGGGCCGCCGCGGGGCACCGGCGCAAAAGAGGTGATCGAAAAGGCCCAGCACCTGAAGGGAAACGTCGATTCTGTCAACATCACCGACAACCAGACCGCGGTGGTGCGGATGGCCTCCTGGGCGGCCAGCCTCCTGCTGGTCCAGGAGGGCCTGGAGCCCAACTTTCAGATGGTCTGCCGGGACCGAAACCGCCTGGCCATGCAGGCAGACATCCTCGGGGTGTACACCCACGGCGTGAAAAACATGCTTTGCCTCTCCGGGGATCATGCCAAATTCGGCGACCACCCCGACGCCAAGGGGGTCTTCGACATCGACTCCATGCAGCTGATCGCCATGGTCAAGCAGATGAGAGACGAAGGAAAGTTTCTGGGCGGGGCCGAGATCGAACACCCGCCGAAGATTTTCATCGGGGCGGCATCCAACCCCTTTGCCGTTCCCCACGAATGGCGGGTACACCGGCTGGCCAAAAAGATCGAGGCCGGGGTCGACTTCATCCAGACCCAGTGCATCTACAACATGGAGCGGTTCCGCCAGTTCATCAAAGAGGCCAACGACATGGGCCTGACGGAAAAGTGCTTTATTTTGGCCGGAGTCACCCCGATGAAGAGCGTCGGTATGGCCAAGTACATGAAAAACAAGGTCCCTGGGATGGACGTCCCCGACGAGATCATCGAACGGCTCCAGGGCGCGGGCAAGGGCAAGGTGGCCGAAGAGGGGATCAAGATCGCCTGCGAACAGATCGAGGAGTTCAAGGAGATGAAAGGGGTGGCCGGCGTTCACCTGATGGCCATCGAGTGGGAGCACAAGGTGCCCGAGATCGCCGAACGGGCCGGCGTGCTGCCGCGGCCCACGGTCGAATAGTTTTTTCCCTGACGGGAAAAAACAAGACCCGGCTTCCTGTGGGAAGCCGGGTTTTTTATTTGACGGCAAACGCTTTGACAAATGAACCGGTGATTTTACATTTACTCGTGTGGGAATAATTAGGGTGACGATGGCTTCACCGCCGAGGCGCTGAGGCCGCAGAGAATGCGCAGAGAGGATCGTGAAGGTTTTCGCTGCGCCCTCTGTGTCTCGTATGTTGAATGGAAATACGTGGAAATCGTAATCAATGCCTAAAATGATCTATAATGCCTAAAATAGTGGAGTCACTTCGCTCCAGCTTTCATATGAAACAGGCAGTATTCCATAATGCGCTTATCCGGAATCCTCCAGCCGGGACCGCCGGAGGCCGATGGGAGAAACCATGGAACCTTACACCGTGTTTCCGGACAAACCGATCGTGGATGCCGGCCCGGTTTCCCGGACCTTTCTGGATCTGGGAATCGGATCCTTTCACGAGGCCTGTGCCTGGGTGCGCGACCTGCTCTACGGATACAACTCGGATCGGGACGATT
>JAIPEL010000040.1 GCA_021737185.1 Desulfobacterales bacterium
AAAGTCCGATATCTGCGTTCCCCTTCATCCCTCGTCATTGCGGCGTACTGTAAGTACGCCTCATTCCTCAGGATTCGGGCGCCTTGATCTCGAACTTTTTACAAAGCCGCCTAAAAGCTGACTTTTTACGAACGCATCATGTTTCAGGCGTTGCAAGCTTCCGGCGCGGCTGCGTCGATCTGGCACAGGATCTCCCCGTCGGTAAAGTGCTTCAATACGATGGCATTGGTCGGGCACTTTGCGTTGCAGAGGCCGTCTCCCTTGCAGAGCACCGGGTTGACCCAGGCTTTTTTCCCGGCCGGCCGGTCGACGAACTCGATCGCATCGTAGGCACAGGCGCTGATGCAGGCGCCGCAAGAAACGCAATCGTTTTCGTGGACCTCGCAAACAGCCCCTGAAGCGACGACTGTTTCGTGGGAAAGAAGCGTCAAGACCCGGCCGGCAGCGCCGTATGCCTGGTTGATCGCCTCTGAGATATGCTTCGGATACTGGGCCATCCCGCAAAGAAAGACGCCGTCTGCGGCAAATTCCACCGGCTTCAGTTTCGCGTGGGCTTCCTTGAAGAACGCGTCCGGGCTCAAGGTCAGTTTGAACAGGCCGGCCACCTTGTCCGTGGCCGCCGATGGCACCACGGCAGCGGCCAGAGAAACCACGTCGGCGTCCAGTTCGAGCCGCTGGCCTAAAATGGGGTCCGGAACGGTCACCCGCAAAATTTCCCTGCCGCCTTCTTTGGCGGCTTCGATCCGGGGCGGATCTTCCGGCTCATACCGGATGAATTTCACATCCCGATCCGCCGCTTCCCGGTAAAAATCCTCTTTCAAACCGTAGGTTCTCATGTCCCGGAACAGGATGTAGACGTCCATCTCCGGGTTGATCTCCTTCAGTTTCAGCGCATTTTTCACGGCATGGCTGCAGCATACCCGGCTGCAGTAATTCCTGTCCTCGTTGCGGCAGCCGACACACTGGATCATCACCACGCTGCCGGCCTTCATGACCTTTTCGTCTTCTTCGGCGATTCTTTCTTCCAGCTCCAGATGGGTGACGACCCGTTCGTCTTCACCGTACAGATACTCGGTCGGTTTGTATTCGTCGGCACCGACAGCGATGACGGTTGCGCCGTGCTGGATCTGTTTGACTCTTCCCTCGGTCTCCAGCGTGGTGACGAAGTTGCCCACATAGCCGGACACATCCAGAAGTTCCGCATCGTGGGATACGTGGATCAGGGGGTTTTTGTAGACCTTGCCGATGAGGTCCTTCAGGTAGACCTGCACATCGAGCCCTTCCAGGGTCTGGTGAAGCCTTCTGGCGTTGCCGCCCAGCTCTTTGTTCTTCTCCACCAGATGGACCGGGTGTCCCTGATTGGCGATGGCCAGGGCGCAGGTCATGCCCGCCACTCCGCCGCCGACCACCAGCGCCGCCTTGTTGACCGGCAGGTCGAATTCCTGCAGCGGCTCCAGCCGTCTGGCCCGGGCGACCGACATCCGGATGATGTCCTTTGCCTTACGGGTGGCTTCGTCTTTTTCCTTGGAGTGGACCCAGGAGCAATGCTCCCGGATGTTGGCCATGTCGAGGTAATATTGATTGATTCCCGCCTCGCGAAGGGTGTCCCGGAACAACGGCTCTAAGGTCCTGGGCGAGCAGGCGGCGATGACGACCCGGTTGAGCCCCTTTTCCTTTGCCATGTCGGTGATTTCCCGGGCGGAATTCGTGGCGCACGAAAACAGCTGCTCCTGGGCGTAGACGACGTTGGGCAGGGTCAGGGCGTATTCAACGGCGGAAGGAACGTTGACCACGCTTCCGATGTTGGCGCCGCAATGACAAATAAAAACGCCGATTTTCGGTTCCTCGCCGGAGACATCCCGTTCCTCCGGGTAGACCCTTTCCACGGCCAGTTTTCCCCGCCGATAATCCAGAAATTCGGCGCTCTGGACCCCGGCACCGCTGGCGGTAAACACCGATTCGGGAATGTCGGTGGGTCCATGGAAGGCTCCGCTGGCATAAATGCCGGGCCGGGAAGTCTTGATCGGGTTGGCCGGATCGGTTTTGCAAAACCCGTGGGACTCGAGCTCGATCCCGAATGTATCCGCCATTTTTACATATTCGGCAGGGGGACTCAGCCCGACGGACAACACCACCATCTCGAATTCTTCCTCTTTTACCCCCTGATCGGGGGTCGAATATCGGACGATGACATTTTTGTTTTCGGGATTTTCTCCGACGATCGCTGCATAGCTTCGGATGAACCGCGTGTCGGGAAGCTGCTCAGCCCGGTGGAAGTACCGCTCGAAGTCCTTTCCCCAGGATCGGATATCGTTGTGAAAGATCGTGCATCGGGCCTCTGGGTCGTGGTCGTGGGTCAGGATCACCTGCTTTTGCGTGTACGTGCAGCACACCCCCGAACAGTAGCTGTTGTCGCCCGGGGTCACCCGTCTGGAGCCGACGCATTGAATCCAGGCGACGTTGCGCGGATGCTTTCTGTCCGAAGTCCGCAGCACCTCCCCGGCATAGGGTCCGGTGGAGGAAAGCAGCCGCTCGTAGTCCATGCTGGTGACGACGTTCTCGAACTTTCCGTAGCCGTAGTCGTCTCTTGTCTTGGGATCGTACGGCTCCATGCCGAGGGAAAGAATGATCGCCCCGACGTTGACCTCGAGCTTCTCCTCTGTTTGACGCAGATCGATGGCGTCGTTCTGGCAGACGCCTTCGCAGATGAGGCACTTTTTCTCTTTCAGATAAAGGCAGCTTTCATCGATGTAAGCGACGAGCGGAATCGCCTGGGAAAAATAGATGTGTACGGCCTTGTTCTCCGATATATCCTGGTTGAAGGGATCCGGATACTGCACCGGGCAGTACTCTACGCAGGTGCCGCAGCCGGTGCATTTGTCCTCGATGATGTACCGGGGCTTTTTTTTCAGGGTGACTTTGAAATCACCCGCTTCGCCATCCACACCGTCGACTTCGGTATACGTCAGGACCTCTATGTTCGGATGCCGGCCGACCTCGACCAGTTTCGGTGAAAGAGTTCACATGGAACAGTCGTTGGTGGGAAAGGTCTTGTCGAGCTGGGCCATGTGGCCGCCGATGCTCGGCGCCTTTTCGACCAGGTATACTTTAAAGCCTGCGGCGGCAAGATCGAGCGAGGCCTGGATGCCGCTGACGCCTCCTCCGACCACCATGACGTCTCCGAAGTTCCGGTCCGCAAGGCTTTTGCAAAGATTTTCAATCTGTTCTTTTTCCACTGCTCTTTGTCCTTTTCAGGTTGCCTTTGTTGTCAGATCACTTCCTGGATGATTTCCGTGATGTCCTTGATTTCAAGGACGTCTTCCATCTCCAGGTTCAACCGACTTTCCTCGAAATTGGTAATGCAGTAAGGGCAGGCGGTGGCCAGCACACGGGCCCCGACTTCCTGCGCCTGCTTCAGACGCAGATCGGAGAAGCGTTCGCTCATCGGCGTATCCATCCAGATTCTGCCGCCTCCTCCCCCGCAGCAGAGGCTGTTTTTGCGGCAATCCGCCATTTCAATAAGCTCAAGGCCGGGAATCTGCTGCAGAACATCCCGCGGCTGGTCATAGATGTCATTGTGGCGCCCCAGATAGCAGGGATCGTGATAGGTCACTTTCTTGTCGTAGCCCTTGGTGATTTCAAGCCGTCCTTCCCGGATCAGTTCGAACAGCACCTGGGACATGTGCACGATCTCGAAGTTCACCATAAACTCGGGATACTCGTTTTTGAATGTGTGGTAGCAGTGGGGAGAGGAAACGATGATTTTCCTGACGCCGTTATCGATAAAGGTCTTGATGTTTTCCTTGGCAAGACGCTTGAACACTTCCTCGCTGCCGGTCTTTCGGATGCTTTCGCCGCAGCAGTTTTCCTGGGAGCCCAGGATTCCGAAAGAAACCCCGGCTTTGTCGAGGATGTCGGCCGTGGCCACGGCGACCTTTTTCATTCTCGGATCGTAGCTGCAGTAGCATCCGACGAAGTACAGCGCCTCCATACCCTCGGAAAACTGTTTCACCGGCAGGTCTTTGGCCCAGTCGGCCCGTTTTTTCCGCTCGCCCTGCAGGGGGTTTCCTTCGGAAATGATGCTGGCCCGGGCCGTTCGGGCCGATTTGACGGAGGCCGGAAACACCTCGTATTCGGTGGCCACCCGGCGCAGGGACACCCCGATTTGGATCTGGGTCACCCCTCGAGGACAATTGCGGGTGCAGTTTCCGCAGGTGGTGCACCGCCAGATGTCTTCCCCGTCGATCTCGGTCAGGCCGAAAGCGGCCTCCCGGATGATTTTCCTCATGCTGAAGGTTCTGACCCGGTTCCAAGGGCAGACGACGTCGCACAATCCGCACTGGAAGCACAATTTGTAGGGCTCGCCACCGGCCTCTTTGATTTCTTCTATGACTTCTTTGAAGGGCGCGACTGTTTCCACTGTTTTCTGTTATCCTCAATCGGTTAGGTTTCAAACATCCCGCGTCAGGCTATTGTGCTTCCCAGGTGGAAAGACCACACAAGCACGAAACCCGAAATCCGAATTTGTGGTTGCAATGGATTCCCATCTGTTCTGAATTTCAGACGAAAATCTTTGCGACCGGGAATGTCACTCTTTCTTGCTCAGCCGAGCAACGGTCTCCATAATCTTCTGCAGCCCGTATTTGCTGGCCAGCGCTTCCAGTCCGATTTCCAGCTCCTCCTGCTCTTCTGTTTCCTCGACTTCCTCTTCCCGTTCTTCATAGGTCAGGGCATCGACCAGGCACCACTGCACGCACAGGGGCTCGTCTTCGCCTTCACACATGTCGCATTTGAGGGGAAGCCCGGAATCGGGTTCTTTGAACTCTTGCCTGGAGGGGCAGGAGGCCCGGCAAAAGGCGCATTCGTCGTATTCTTTTCCGTCGATCGTGTACTTGTCTCTTCCGGCGCATTCGGCCACCGCGTATTCACCGGCGCAGACCGGGACGTAGACGTCTCTGAGCGGATCGCGGATCACCCGTATGCGGGATCTTGCCGGGTTGTTGCTGCTGTATTTCGGCGAGGCATGAAAGGCGGAACAAACGACCTCGCACGCCCGGCAGCCGTTGCATTTATCGACATCGATCTTGATGGTTTTGACGATCTTCTTTTTTTTCTCACCCTTCACGGCGATCACCCTTTCGCTTTAAACCTTCTCTTCTTCCACGGTTGCATTTTCCGCCGGGGCCTCTTCGGAAGGGGCATCTTCACTGTCCGTCAGAATCCCCCTTTTGAGAAAATCTTCGCTCACATATCCCAGGTCCATCTTGTCGAGGTATTCTTTGGTCGGGATTCCTTCGTTGTTCCACCCCTTGTATTTGTAGTAGGTATCCAGTAGCTCTTTTTCGAGCTCAGGAAACCGTTTTTTCCAGTGATTCTCGGGCGGTTTGTCGTCTTTTCTTCTCATGCCCCTTCGGATGTTGATGGCCCGGACCAGCGTACGATATCGTTTGGCGGCCTCGGTCAGCTTCTCTTCGTCCATGTCGATGCCGGCGCCGGCAGAAATGAACTTCGGGTAGTTGTGGATGTGGTAGGGAGGCTTCAGGGGAAACGACGAAAGGCCCGCGCACATGCCCAGGGCGTCGTCGATGTAGTGCATCCGCTCCTGCCAGTCGACGATATCGCAGGTCATTTCCGCCGTCGGGTAATAGGGAATCGAGTTTTCCCCCCGCAGCTCCCAGTCCAGGAAATATTGTTTGAACTTTTCGTCGGGGACCTGGATCCAGTCCTTGACGAACTCTTCTCTTTGCTCTCTTTTTGGAAACGGCGCCTGGGGAAACTGTCCTTCGATCTGGGTGATGTTGATCTTTTCCCCGGTGCTGTACATGAGAAAATAGATCGGATTGAGCATGGAAAGCTTCAGCGGGAGCTGCTCGTGCTTTTTGATGGTATTGTGGGCGAATTTGTCCGCGCCCTTGCCGATTTTCTGGGCCGCCCAATAGGTACCTTCGGCCAGCACGTCCCCGATCCCCTCCCGCCGCACGATTTTATCCAGCAGGTAGTAAAACCGTCCTTCGTTGTCCTCCGGAAACTCCGGAAGATCGTCGTCGGTCAAAATGCCCTCTTCGTAAAGCTCGATGGCAAAGGCCATCACCTGGGGGGCGGAAAAACCGTCCACTCCGTATTCGGTGGCCTTTTGTGCGATCTTCAGGCCGAAGTCGAGGTCCGAAAAGGCCGCCATGGTATAGGTCAGCTTCGTGAAGCACTTCATCATGTAAGTTGGCATGCCCGGGGGGGTAATGGTCGCCCCGCATTCCATCGGGCAGTTGTAGCAGCTGACGAGGCGCGTACGCGCGTTTTCCATCGTCTCGGTCCACTCTTTTGCGATCTCCTCGGTCCAGAAGCCTTTTCTTCGCTCGCGGGAGTTTCCCCACATGAAGTTTTCGGTGTGCCATTTTTCGTCATGAACCTTCATCTCCTGGGGCGAGCCGAGTCCGGTCAAAATGGGCATAACGCCTTTGATCGGGTTTTCCTCGCGCCACTTGATGTAATCGAGCACCTCCTTGCAAAGTCCCAGGAATTCTTCGGGCCGGGCGACGTTGACGTCTTTTGTTCCCCGAACGGCGATCGCCTTGACCCTCTTGTCTCCCATCACGGCCCCGATGCCGCCCCGGCTGGCGCTGGACCTGCCCTGTTCGATGGAAGCGTAAAAAACCCGGTTTTCCCCGGCCAGCCCGATGGCCGCCACCTGGGCCTTGGGCTCGTTGAGCTCCTTGCGGATCAGGTCCTGGGTCTCGACAGCCCCCTTTCCGTGCAGGTGCGATGCGTCCCGGATCTCGACCTGGTCGTTGTGGATCCACAGATAGACCAGGTCCGGGGACTTGCCGCGAAGGATCACCTTGTCGTAGCCGGCGTACTTCAACTCCGGGGCCCAGAACCCGCCCATCATGGAAAAGGCCAGCAGCTCGGTCTGGGGGGAAATGGTGGTAACGATGGTTCGGTTGCATCCGGTGGCCGGCGTTCCGCACAACAGACCGGCGGAAAAGATGACCAGATTGTCGGGAGAAAAGGGGTTGACTTCGGGGGGAACCCGGTCCCACATGATCTTGGCGCTGGTTCCCAGCCCCCCGAGATACAGCTCGGTGTCTCTCGGGTCGCTTTCCACCCGTTCGATATTTCCCCGGGTCAGGTCGATTTCCAGATGATATCCCGTCTCTGCATACCTCATTGTTTTCCCCTTCTACGAATAGGGATTGTCAGAATTCCGTTCCGTTTTTCCAAAAGCCTGTTGCAACACGGCTGGCCGACAAAATGTAACTGTTATTTAGCTGTATTGTATCTATGCGTCAAGGGCAAACCCCGATGTCGCCCCCCCGGCGCAGGTCCATCCAGCCCTTGCGCCCGCCATTGAAGAAGGCTTCTATATGTCCATTTCGAGGTTGATCATATCGCCCTTTTGAAAGCCCAGGTTTTTGAAGAATTTCAACAGAATCCAGTCCCGCCGGTTGACAAAGGTGGTGATGGTGTCGACCCCCATCTTCTTGAGGCCTTTCACCATTTCCTCAAATAGGCGCTTGGCGATCCCCTTTCGCTGGCAGGCAGGGTCGACACCGATGGTATCGATCCATCCGACGCTTTCCGGCACCCCGTATTCCCATCGGCTTGCCCCTCCGATGATAAAACCGACCACCCGGCCGTCCAGTTCGGCCACCAGGGAGGAGATCTGCGGACGCTTTTGCACCAAGTCCAGCTTCATCTCCCAATATTCGGGCCGTTGCTTGCCCAGCACCTTGACGTCGATCTCGATGATGCGGTCCAGATCCGCGGGGCCCATGGGCCGGATCACCGGCGAAAGGGAAGATTCGTCGCTCACGCTACCCTCCTTTTTAATTACATTGTAGCTATATTGCAACTACAAACGAGAGAGCTGCTTGTCAAGAAAAAAATGGCGGTACAATCAGGATTCAAGCCCGAGGTAAATTTTAGAGCGCCTGTCAAACAGCCGATCTATGACCTTGAGTTCGCGGGGCGCCAGTGCATATCAAGCTCTCTCAAACAGAACTGCAATATGACAATCCCTATAACTTATCAAATGGATACAGCCAGTTTGATCAATTGTGATACTTCTGTCGAAGCCTCCGCCTGTGTATGGAACGGCTTGTCATGAGCCCAGTCGAATGGCCTCCGTGCCGTTCCGAGCGGCACGACACGGAGGTCGTGCCCTACGCAAAACCCCGACTTCGACCGAAGTTTCATTTGATGGGATTATTTCCCGGAAAACGGGAAATTGTCTGAGGTCTGACAAGGGCAGCGCCTATCTTGAAATTTCGCGGAACGCGAAATCAACTAAAATCACGCACCATCGCGGCAGCAGTGGTGCGTGATTTTAGGGGGTGACCCCGAATCGCAGCCACTTGAAATCTTTTTGAATTTTATCCGGCACCCGGGCTCCGATCCGCCCCATGAAAAGGTTTTCCGGTTTGAGGCAGATGTTGGGCTCGTTGGTTTGAAACTCCTGGAATCCGTAGGGTTCAAAGAGCCGGATGAGCATCTGGCGGTATTGCAGCGCGGTCAGGCCGGAGCCGTCCAAGTCCCAGGTCCAGGAATAGCCCACCATGTATACGATCCTGTCTTCGATCTCCGGAAAGTCCAGAAGCATCCGCAGCAGGCCGTGTGCGACTTTGGCCGATCGCCAGCGGCGGCAGACCTCCACGGCCTTGACCTCCATCATGGTGCCCGGCCCCAGCGCCGACCAGCGCTCGGAGGCGTGGGGAAAACTGAGCACGGCAAAGCCGATGATGTGCGATCTGTCGACTGCGGCGACGGCCACATTGGCCCCGGGTTGGGCGGCAATCGCCTCCAGGCTCTCTTTCTTGGTGTAGAGCGATTTGTACTGCGCGTGCCGGCCGAACTCGGCATCGAAGGTCATTGCACGGATCTGGCTGGGCCGGCAGAAAGAAAGGATGAACAGCTCTTCGCTGTCGGTCGGCCAGTTCAGTTCTTTTTGAAGATCCCGGTCGATGATGATTTCCTTGCCGCTTCGCGGCGTTCCAGGTTCAGGGGTTCGGGGTTCTGGGTTCAGAGGTTCAGGGTTCGGGGTTCGGGGTTCTGGGTTCGGGGTTCGGGGTTCGGGGTTCTGGGTTCGGGGTTCTGGGTTCAGGGTTCGGGGTTTGGGGTTCTGGGTTCGGGGTTCGGGGTTCAGGGTTCGGGGTTCAGGGTTCGGGGTTCAGGGTTCAGGGTTCAGGGTTCGGGGTTCAGGGTTCAGGGTTCAGGTAATTGTAAAAATTCCGAAAATTTTCAGATTTTTGATCCCCTCGCGAACGCGAGGGGATCAAAAATCTCCCCACTCCTTGTGAAGGCGCTTCATCATGATGATCATGTCGTGTCGGTTGCCCTGAGGGTCCTTGATATAGTCTTTTAACCGGGCCTTTTCGAAAAAATCCAGCTTCAGGGCCGCGTCGACGGCGGTATCCTCGATGCCGTCGACAAAATCCGACCGCAGATCGCTCAAGCCCTTGTCCATCGCCAGCTGAATCAGGTCCAGCAGCATCCAGGTGCCGAGCCGCTTGTGGCGGAATTCCGGCAGCACCATGATTCGAAGCCGGCCGACGTGGCGGGTGGAACCGAACCCTCTCATGTGAAGACTGGCGTGGGCCACGATCCGATCTTCCGACAAGGCGATGATGGAAAAAACGGTTGCGGTGTCGATGCCGTCGATCCATTTGCGGATCACCGCCGGATCGAGCAGATCATATCTCATGTACCAGCGGTCGGCTCCTGGAATTTCCTCGAAAAAGCGCTTCAGGGCCGGTTCATCCGATTTTTCCAACGGCCGGATGACGGCTTCCCCACCGTCTTTGAGGACGATCTCTTTTGGATATCTCACGGGCACAGCCTCCCTTCTCGAAATTCCAAAAAAACGACTCCGGCGATCCGTTTCCTTTAGCGGAAACAAGCAGGCGGGCGCAACCAGTTGTCCGCAAAAGACGAAAACGGGCGGCCGCCTGGGCCGCCCGTTGCCGAAACTGCTGCCAAGGTCGCCGCTACTTCTGCGGTTTACCCATCACGTCTTCGAACATCTCCATGTCCCAGGTACGGCAATTGGCGATGTTCTGCCGAAACTTGATAAAATCAATGGTATTTTGGCCGGTGATCTTCTTGGTGTTGAATGCGCCGAAGCCGAGAAACGCCTCGCCTGCCATGTTGGCCTTCAGCCAGTGCCGGTTTGCGTACTTCATGGTGTCCCAGAAGAATTTCTTTTTCTGGCGGATGCCGTCCATCGACTTCATCAGGCAGCCGGGAAACAGGTTGGCAAAGGTCCAGATAATATCGTCGACTTCCTTGTCGAGAAGTTCAAAGTCCGCGTTGGGCTGGTGCTCCTTGACGAAGGCTTTGGCCTCCTTGAACTCGGCCCCGCTCTTGAACTCGCCGAAGACGATCTCGCCGTCTTCCACATACTTGTCGGTCACCACCATCGGATTGCGCACCCACTTGCCGTCGACCTTGAGCACCGGAACGCACTTGGAGAGGATCCCCTTGATCTTGGCCTGATAGGCGGTCCACATTTCACAGGAGACGCAGTTCCACATGGCGTCTTCGATGCCGACATACCAGGGGAGAAAGTCCGAAGAGCCGCCGTCGGGAGCCGATCCGTGCCGGGGCCCGGCCTGGCCGAAAATGGCGAGATCCGAGGCAATGGTCAGATCGCAGGCCATCCCGATCTCCTGGCCGCCGGCCACCCGCATGCCGTTGACCCGGCAGATGGTTGGCTTCTGACAGTTTAAAATCGCATCGACCATGTGGCCGAACAGCTCCATATATTGACCGTACTCTTCGGGCCGACGGCTGTAAAATTCGCTGTATTCCTTGGTGTTGCCGCCGGTGCAGAAGGCGTAGGGTCCTGTGGCGGTAAAGACTGTCGCCACCACGCTCCGATCCGTGGAGGCGTTTTCGAATCCGGCGATAACTCCCTTGACCATGTCGGTGGTGTAGGAGTTGAACTGTTTCGGATTGTTCATCCGAATCACCGCCGTGTAGAGCCCGTCGATCACCTTTCCGTCAGGGTCCTTCAGGGGCCGCTTTTCAAAGACGACGTTGGGGGCCTCCTCGTCGGACCCCCAATAGGGACTGGTGTGCAAGCGGTGGTCCTTGGGCTCGTTGTCTCTCGGCATCCAATCCAGGGCCATGGTTTCTTCCTCCCGTCTGTTCGTTGATTGTTTCGTAAAAAGGCCGAATATTCCTTCTTCCGTCATTCCCGCGAAAGCGGGAATCCAGTATTTTCTAATACTTATAAAGGCCAGATCAAGCGCGACGAAGATTTCGGAGACTTTTTACGATTTCATCTTCGTTGATTGGTTAAATTGGTTGATTGGTTGATTGGTCAAATGGTCGAAGACCGATCAACCGGAGGTCCATATTGCCGAATTGACGAATCGACCATTCAACCAATCGACTCGATCAAAAGTTTCCCGAATGAAATCAAAAGTCGGGGACCAAAACAATGCGCTGATCCGGGCTCTGGCTGTGGGCCTCTTCGAAGGCCTCGACGATGGTGCTCATCGGACGGGTCTGTACGAAGGGGTTGATATCGATCTTTCCGGAAAGCACCATCGAAAGCACTTGGGGATAATACTCCGGCAGACACCCCCAGGTGCCGATCAGCTCTGCATCGAAGGCCATCAGGCGGCTGATGGAATACTCGACTTTCTGCATCCCGAACCCGACGACCATGAGCTTTCCGGTAAAGCTAAGCAGGGCCAGAGCGGTTTCCTGGCCGGGCCGGGTGCCGCTGATCTCGAAAATCTTCCAGCCGAAACCGGGCAGGCCGAGCTTCTTTCGGATCCCCTTGACCTCTCCTGCCACGTCCTTGGTCGACTTGCCCATGGAGTTGACCGCGAAATCCGCACCGTAATTGAGCATCTTGTCGAGCCGATCCTGGTTGATATCGATGGCGATCACGCATCCGGCCCCCAGGGCCTTGGCAGTCTGCACCATATACTGGCCCACTCCGCCGACGCCGATCACGATCACGTTGTCGCCTACGTCGAGCTGCGCCCGCTTGGCCGCCTGAAACGGCGTCGTCCCGGCGTCGGCCACCACCGACAGATTCTCCAGGGGCATGTCGCCTCGGTTCTTGACCTCGCAAAGATCGATGCTGGGCACCGGGATGTGGCTGGAAAACCCGCCGTAGATGCCGATGCTGTTACCCGGCATTTTCTGGTCCAGACATCGGTTGCCCCGCCGGGTCTTGCAAAGGTAGCACTTTCGACAGGGCATGACCGCCGGGATCAGGACCTCTTTTCCGATCCAGGCATCGTCGCCCGCCACCACCGTGCCGGAAATCTCGTGGCCGAGGGTCAGCGGCGGCTTGGAAACTGTGGGCACGCCGTCGTAGAAATAGCCCAGGTCCGTGTGACATACCCCGCAGCCGGCGACCTCCACCAGCACGTCGCCCGGCCCAAGCTCGGGTACCGGAATTTCGGTTCGCTCGATCCTGCCTTTGGTTTTTTCTCCGGTTTCCTTGTTTTTGCTGTAGGGTTGTACCATCTGCCAAGTTTGAATCTTGTCCGGTACGGCTGCCATGGGCGCCTCCTTGCAAGCGAAAAAGTGTGAAGCCACGACCGCCGGCAGAGCCGACGGTCGTGACTGATGAACCGCTAACCGCGGTTGGTTTCAAAACCACCGAAAGAGCCGGGGATTCCGGAGTTGGTTTTTGTCCTGTTTCACGGAACGCGAAACCTAAATCCAATTGCATCAGCAATTAGATTAGCTACAATGTAGTTACAATCTCATTTCATTGTCAATACCAAAAATTTTCTTGACTCCTCCCCGATGTAGCTAATATATAGCTAATTTATAATCGTGCGCCAACCGGGTGAATCGCGCCTGATCCAAGATGTGAACGCCTGTTTTTGCCGGCGCCGCCTGGCACCGGCCAATCCCGCCTGCCCCGCCCGCTCCGAGCGGCGTCGAAGGGAGAAAAGCCCGGGGTAGACGCGCCGGGGACCAAACGGGCAAAATCAATCCCCACCTCATTACTAGGAGTCTATCATGCTGCTGGAAAACAAAAGCGCCATCGTGACCGGCGGATCCCAGGGAATCGGAACCGCCACATCGCTCGGACTGGCCCGGGAGGGGGCCAACGTCTGTCTTACCTACCGCAAGCACGAAGCCGAAGCCGAGGCGGTGGCCGAAGAGATCCGCCAGATGGGCCGGAAGGCGGTGGCCGTTGCCTGCGACATCGCACGGTTTTCAGACGCGGAAAGGGTGGTCAACACCGCCCTGGAGGCCTTCGGCAGCCTCGATATCCTGGTCAACAACGCCGGAATGAACTGGGACGGCGTCTGCTGGAAGATGAGCGAGGAACAGTGGGACCGGGTGTTGGAGGTAAACCTCAAAGGCTATTTCAATTTCGTCCGCCACACCGCCCCCCTGTTCAAGGAGCAAAAATCGGGGAAAATCATCAACGTCACCTCCATCAACGGCCTGCGGGGAAAATTCGGCCAGTCCAACTACTCGGCGTCCAAGGCCGGAATCATCGGATATACGAAAGCCCTGGCCAAGGAACTGGGCGGCTTCAACGTCAACGTCAATGCGGTCGCTCCGGGGCTGATCGACACGGCGATGCTCAAAGAATCCGAAGCCCGGGACAAGATCATCGGCATGGCCATGGCCGAAATCGTCCTCAAACGAGTGGGCGAGCCCGAAGATCTTGCCAACCTCATCGTCTTTCTGGCATCGGAAAAAGCCCGGCACATCACCGGTGAGGTGATCAAGGTCGACGGCGGCCAATATATTTAGATCGTAGTTTTCGGTATTTATAAAATTATTTTTCGATGGATACGATGATTGGTCAAATGGTTGAATGGTCAAATGGGATAAAAGCGGCCGGAGATGGAAAACCAGTCCGGTGAGGCCGAGCAAAACGTCACTTGGAGGCCTTTCCCAATCAACCAATCGACCACTCAACCAATCAACCGAAGACGCTAAGAATCCACAATCTTACCCTTATAAAAACCCAAACGAGAGGACACCATGGGAAAAGTCGCAATCATCGGAGTCGGGCAGAGCGCATTTGTGCGCAGCTATCCGGGTTCGATCCGAGAACTGGCATTCGAGGGCTTCAGCGCCGCCATGAAGGACGCCGGTCTGGCGGCGGCAGACATCGGCGCCTCGGTGGTCTGCAGCGCGCCCGAATACGACAAGCAGCGGTCTCCGGCCGGGGTGCTGGCAGAATACCTCGGCCTCAATCCCCAGCCCACATTCTACGTGGAGAGCCTCTGCTCATCGAGCAGCATGGGGCTGCGTCTGGCCTATTCCCTGGTAAAATCCGGTCTCCACGATTCGGTGGCGGTCATCGGATTTCAGAAGATGAGCGAAATTTCCTCTTCCGAGTCCCAGGAGCGGATGGGCCGGGGGGCCGACATTCAGTGGGAAAGCCCATTCGGCACGATGATGCCGGCCTATTACGCCATGTATGCCCAGGCACACATGGCCAAATACGGCACAACCCCCGAAGACCTGGCCCAAATCCGGGTCAAGGCCGCCACCTACGGCCAGCTCAACGAAAAAGCCGTCTTCCGCAAACCGGTCACCATGGAAAGCTTCACCGATCCGGAGAGCCGGATGGCCGGGCCGGTGGCTTCTCCCCTTCGGGTGGGAGACTGCTGCGCCAACGCCGACGGCAGCTCCTGCATCGTCGTGGCCAGCGAGGAAAAGGCCCGGGCGGTCTGTAAAAAGCCGGTCTGGATCCTGGGCGTCGGTGCCGCCAGCACCAGCGTCAACCTGGCAGGCCGCGATCTTTTCACCGGTCTGACCGTGGCCCAGGAGGCGTCCCGCCAGGCTTACGAAATGGCCGGCGTGGGACCGAAAGACATCGACGTTGCCGAAGTCCACGACTGCTTCACCATTGCCGAGCTCATGGCCTACGAAAACCTCAGCTTTGCCGAACCGGGAAAAGGCGTCGAACTGATCCGGGAAAAGCAGACCTACAAAGAGGGAAGGATTCCGGTCAACGTCGACGGCGGTCTCCTGTCCAAGGGGCATCCCATCGGGGCCACCGGAGGATCCCAGATTCGCACCATCGTGCTTCAACTGCGGGAGGAGGCCGGCGACATTCAGGTCAAGGGCCCGGAAATCGGACTGGTTCACAACATCGGCGGCGTCGGCCTTTACGGAAACGTGACGATCCTGGGGAGGTAGAACCATGGGAGGCAAAAAAGACATCGACGACCGGTTCAAGAAGTTTGGAACGGTCAGCTTTACCGGTATTTCCAAGGTCAACGACTTTATCGGCTACCTGGAGCAGGGAAAGATTATGGGAACCCGCTGCACCGACTGCGGCAAGGTCTTTTTCCCGCCCCGGGCCGAATGCTTCAAGTGCCTGCCCGGAACCATCGAATGGTTCGAAGTCGCCGGCAGCGGAAAGCTGGTGAGCTACAGCCGGCTTCAGTTCGGCCCGGTGGGCTTTGAAAACGACCTGCCGTACTGCATCGCCCTGCTCGACTACGGAGATTTCAAGGTATTTGGCCGCATCGCGGACGACCTGGCCGAAGAAAAGCTTTCCATCGGCATGGCGATGAAGACCCGGGTCAACGAACTGCCCAACGGCCAGCTCAACTACGTCTTCGAACCGGCATAGGCCGGTTGATTGTTCAGTTTGGTTGATTGGTCAAGTGGTCAAATGGTTGAGTGGGAAAGACACCGATGAAATTGCAGTGTTTCGGTAGAGAGGCAGCCTGACGAACGCTCAAAGGCCTCCTTCCCATTTAACTAATCAACCAATCAACCAATCAACCTTTTCTGGAGGGAGAAAAAAATGGCAGAACTTCAGCACCTCAAGTTCGAGAAGGCCGACGGGGTGGCGCGGATCACCTTTGCCCGGCCCAAGCACAACGTGTTCAACATCGGCATGATGAAAGAATTCATTGGGGTGCTCCAGTCGCTTTCAGCCGACGAGGAGCTCAAATGCGTCGTCCTGTTCGGTGAAGGGGCAAGCTGGTGCGCCGGGGTCGACGTGGGAGACCACAAACCGGAGATGGCCGGCACGATGATCGACGCGTTCAACCGTTCGCTTTCGTTGATCGAAAACCTGGAGGTGCCCACCGTTGCCGCAGTCCATGGGGCCTGCCTCGGCGGCGGCATGGAATATGCCATCGCCTGCGACGTCGTTGTCGCCGGCAAGAAGGCCAAATTCGGCCAGCCCGAAGTCAAGCTCGGCTTTTTGCCCCCCTATGCGGCCATTCGTCTTCCGCTGTTGGTCGGACCGGCCAAGGCGATCGAGGTCTGCACTTCCGGCCGGATCTACTCAGCCGAAGAGGCTCAGGCCATGGGGTTCGTCGGTCAGGTGACCGAGCAGGATGCCTTCTCCGAAGAAGTGGAGCGGTTGGTCGGCGAATTTACCGCCTGCAGCCCCCTCATTCTCCGGCTCAACAAAAAGGCCGTAAAGGACCACCTGGGGCTCGACTTTCCCAGCGCGGTGAAAAAGGTCAGCAGCCTGTTCCTCGAAAAACTGATGAAAACCGAGGACACCCAGGAAGGCATCGCCAGCTTCTACGAGAAGCGAAAACCCGAGTGGCGAAATAAATGACGAAACCCAAGAACGGTTTCGTCATTTATAATAGCGCTTCGCGCCCATTAAAATTATTTCGTTCGTAAAAAACCGCAAAGCGGCGGCTCTGAACCCTAAACCTCTGAACCTCTGAACCTTTAAACCCTGAACCTTGAACCTCTGAACCTCTGAACCTTTGAACCTTTGAACCTTGAAGCTTGAACCTTCTTTTGGAGGGGGAGAATATGGCAGAAATCAGCAAAATCGCAGTCATCGGCGCAGGAAACATGGGAAGCGGCATCGCCCAAAAGATCGCCCAGGAAGGGATCAACGTGGTGATGGTCGATGTCAAGGAGGAGTTCGTCCAGCGCGGACTCGATACCATCAAAGGCCTGCTCAACGAGGGCGTCGAAAGAAAAATTTTCACCCCCGATCAGGTGGAGGCGGTGCTGTCCAGGATTCAGGCCACCACCGACATGAAGGCGGCGGCAGACGCAGACCTGGTCATTGAGGCGGTCTTTGAAGACAAACAGGTCAAGTCCGACCTGTTCAAGCGCCTAGACGACATCTGCGACGAGAAGACGATCCTGGCCACCAACACCTCCAGCTTCTACGTTCGGGACTTTGCCGACCTGACCTCCCGGCCCGACCGCTTCATCGGGCTCCACTATTTCTATCACCCGGCCAAAAACCGCCTCCTGGAGGTCATTCCCCACGAAGGGACCAGCGAGGAAACCGTCGCCAAGTCGATGCTGGCCGCCAAGCTTCACAGCAAGACGGCCATCGTGGTCAAGGACGCGCCGGGCTTTGCCGTCAACCGCTTCTTCGTGCCGTTCCTCAACGAAGCGGCGCGGCTGCTCGAAGAAAAAGTGGCGGACATTCCCACCATCGAAGAAGGCGCCAAGCGGGCCTTCAAGATCGGCATGGGCCCGTTTCAGCTGATGAATGTCACCGGCATCCCCATCGCCGTGCATTCGGCCACCACCCTCGGAAACGAACTTGGACCGTTCTATGCGCCGGCTGAAATTCTCAAGGCCCAGATGGAGAAAAAGGAAAACTGGCCCCTGGAGGGTGATGTCGACGAAGCCAAGCTCGATGAGGTCGTGGACCGGCTCTACGGCGTGTGTTTAGGGGTGGCCGGGGCCCTGGTCGATGAGGGGGTGGCCACCATCGAAGACACCGACCGGGGGGCCAAGATCGGGCTTCGCTGGATCCAGGGCCCCTTTGAAATCATGAACAAAATCGGCATCGACCGGACGTTCGAGGTGGTGCGGAAAATCGCCGACAAGTACCCGGATTTCAACATCCCGGAAATCATCCGCAAACAAAAAGAGCTGGGCCGGCCGTTTGCCTTCAACTTCGTCGACCTGGAGGTCAAAGGTGAGACCGCGTTGATCACCTTGAACCGGCCCGAGGCCATGAACGCCCTCAACGAAGAATTGGTCTCCCAACTCGAGGACCGGTTTGCCGCCGCCGAGCAGAATCCGGCGGTCAAGGTCATCGTCTTTCAAGGCGCCGGCAAGGCCTTCGTGGCCGGCGCCGACATCCGCTATTTCGTCAAGAACATCAAGGCCGGCCGCATCGGCGACATCGTCGACTTCACCCGGAAGGGACACGAACTGTTCCTTCGGATCGAAAACAGCGACAAGCTGACCGTGGCCCTGCTCGACGGGCTTTCCCTGGGCGGGGGAAGCGAACTGGCCCTGGCCTGTCAGGCTATCGTGGCCACGCCGGCCGGTTCCATGGCCTTTCCGGAAACCGGGATCGGCATCTTTCCCGGACTGGGGGGAATGCTTCGCTTTTCCCGGCATGCCGGCCCTGAGCTGGCCAAGTACTATGCCTTCACCGGCGCGGGACTTTCCGCCGCCGAGGCGGCAGAACTGGGCATCGTCACCAAGCTGGTGCAGCCCCCAGAAGTCGATGCGGCCATATCGGACTTGTCCGGCGGGGAAAAGCCCGAAAAGTACAAGGACCGGCCGATCCCGGATCGGTTCAAACCCTTGGCCGAGGTCTGCAGCCGGAAAAACGTCGACCGCCTTCTGTCCGGTGAAAAGCCCGAAGGGGTCGACGACAAGCTGGCCGGAAAAACCCTCAAGATCGTCGGCTACAAAGCGCCGCTGGCCCTCAAGCTGGCCGATGAGATCATCGACGCCCAGCAGGGCAAACCGATGGCCGAGGCCGTGGAGATCGAGCTCGGCCGCCTGGCGGAGATCTTTTCCACGGAAGACGCTCTGGAAGGGTTGTCGTCCCTGGGAAGGAAGCGGCCCGAGTTCAAGGGCAAATAGCGGCCGGCTGAACTTGACCTTGGGAGAAAGCCATGCCGGCTGCCGCTCTACAAGCATCCCCGAGCGGCAGCCGGCCGCTATATAAATGACAGGATCCCGCAACCAAATGGTTTACCGACACATGGCTACATCCGACGCCAAAACCGATCCCTTTACTGCTGAACGTCCTGCCCTGTTGATCATCGACATGGTCAAGGACAACTTCGTGCCGGAGCGCCGTCTGCCCATCACGCCCTTGGCCCGTGAGATCGTCGCACCGATCAATCGTCTGAGTGGAGAATTCCGGCGGCAAAATTGGCCGGTGGTTTTTTCCACCGATGCATTTCAAGAGGGGGACTTCATCTTCACCGGCCGCATGTCCCCCCATTCACTGAAAGGAACCAAAGGGGCGGAGATCATCGATGAACTGGACCGGACCGCTGAAGATCTCTGGCTCCCCAAGCCCCGCTTTTCGGCGTTTTTCGATACGGGCCTGGAGAACTGGCTCCGGCAGCGGAGCATAACCCTTTGTGCAGTAGCCGGTATCGCCACCAATTTTTGTGTCTTGACCTCGGCCATGGACGCACTTTGCCATGATTTCAAAGCGGTGATTCTTTCAGACTGCACCACCGCCTTCACCGAGGAACTTCATCAGCAAACTATCGCCCTGTATCGGAAGAACCCCCTTTATCCGTTGTTTCGAATTCTCACTGCCGGCGCTTTTCTCGAACTACTGCCCGAGAGCGAACCAAGCTGAGTTTTTTTTATTGACGCCAAAATGGTGTAGCTGTAATGTAGCTTCATATTCATCAACTAAATCTCATTTAGCCGTTGAACCGTCCTTTTAAGGAGCCGTGTAAAAAGTAGCCTCAACCGGTGCGCCTTTGCCTCGGCGGAGCCTTGGCTTACCTGAGATCATTTTCTTGTCTTGTTTCGCGGCACGCGAAACGTCGATCAAAGCGCGGCGGCGATTTTATCTTGCAACCCCAAAATCTTCGATGACAAGGACCGCATCATGCACAAGCTACTGACTGATGAACCAGGCAAAAAAACGTTTCTGCTGGGCAATGAAGCCATCGCCAGGGGCGCCGTGGAGGCCGGCATCGCCTTTGCGAGCACCTATCCGGGCACCCCGTCTTCAGAGCTTTCCTTGAATTTTTTCCAGATGTCCAAGGAAAGCGACCTTTACTTCGAATACAGCACCAACGAAAAGGTGGCCTTGGAGGTATCGGCGGCGGCGGCAAACTGCGGCGTTCGCAGCATGGCCGTCATGAAGCACGTCGGATTGAACGTCGCCTCCGACGCCCTCATGACCCTGGCCTATGTCGGGGTCAAAGGCGGAATGGTGGTGCTGACCGCAGACGATCCATTCATGTTCTCCAGCCAGAACGAACAGGACAACCGCTACTATGCCAAGATCTCGGGCCTTCCCATGCTCGAGCCCTCCTCAGTGGCCGAGGCCAAGGAGATGGTCGGCTACGCATTCGAACTCTCCGAGCAGCTGGCCGAACCGGTGCTGTTTCGAACCACCACCCGGATCAATCACTCTACCGGCGTCGTCCAGTTCGGCAAGATCCGTGCGCCGAAAACCAAGGGAAACTTTACCAAGGATCCGCTGAATCTGGTCACCGTCCCTGCCGTCTCCCGCAAACTGCACGTCAAGCTTCTGGAGCACTACGACCAGGCCATGGCGCTTGCAGAAAAGACGCCCTACAACTTCATCGAGGGTCAGGGAGTCTGGGGCATCGTCTGCAACGGCGTCAGCTACGGATACGTCACCGACGCGGTAAAGGAATTGAACCTGACCGACCGGGTCCGGATCCTGCGCCTCGGCTTTTCCCACCCGATTCCAGAGCAGATGGTCAAAAAATTCGTCGGCGAATGCGAAAAAGTACTCATCGTCGAAGAAGGCGAACCGTACATGGAAGAATCGATCAAGGCCCTGGCCCAGGAGGCTGGACTGACGCTTCCGATCCGCGGCAAGGGAAGCGACCTGTTCACCCGCCTGTACGAATACAACCCGTCCCAGGTCCGGGACGTGATCTCCCGCTACTTCGGCGTCGAAGACCGGACCCCGGCACCGGTGGATGTTTCCGATGTTCCCGAACTTCCCCAGCGTCCGCCGACGCTGTGCGCCGGCTGCTCTCACCGGGCCACTTTCTATGAGGTCCGCAAGGCGACCGAAGGCATGGAGACGATCTTTCCCACCGACATCGGCTGCTACACCCTCGGCCTGCTCCCCCCCTTGTCCGCCGCAGACTTTCTCATCTGTATGGGTTCTTCGGTGGGAACGGCGGCCGGGTTTTCCAAGGTCACCGACAAGAAAGTGGTCGCCTTCATCGGCGATTCGACCTTCTTTCACTCGGGCATTCCCGGGCTGGTCAATGCGGTGTTCAACAACCACAACCTGACCCTGATCATTCTCGACAACGGGACCACCGCCATGACCGGGCATCAACCCCATCCGGGGGTGGACATGAAACAGCTCGACATGGACGGCTACGGGCAGGTCTCCATCGAAGCCGTGGTGCGCGCGGTGGGCGTTCCCCACGTGACGGTCATCAAGCCTTACAAGGTCCAAAAGAGCATCGAGGCCATCAAGGAAGCCGTCAACTTCAAGGGCGTCTCGGTAGTCATCTCCCAGGAGACCTGCGCGCTGTATGCCCGGGCCCTGAAGCTTCCAAAAAAGAAGCCGTTTGCGGTCGGCGACAAGTGCAAAAACCACAAGGACTGCATCAATTCCCTTGCCTGTCCGGCGTTTTACATCTGGGAGGACCGGGTCAAGATCGACGCTACTCTCTGCACGGGCTGCGCGGTGTGCGCGCAGATCTGCCCGGAGCGCGCCATCGTCCCGGCAAAATTGTCCTCTTAATCAAATCGTTGAGGCGGTTTGAACACGAGTTTCGCGCTGCGCGAAAAAAAAGCAAGCGCGTCCATGAGAAAAAATCGTACAGACGAACAGGCAAAATTTGACAGTTTCCTGAACTGTTCCCAAGTCATGTCTTCGGCGCAGCCGAAGGCAGGACTCAACCCCAAGAAAAAGCGAGGCAGGACAATCACCATGGAACCCACACGACTGATCATCGTAGCCGTCGGCGGCCAGGGCAACCTGCTGGCATCGAGCGTTCTTGGCGAAGCGGCCCTGATTGCAGACATCCCCGTTCGAATGAGTGAAATCCACGGCATGGCGCAGCGCGGAGGCGTGGTCGAATCGGCGCTGGTCTTCGGTGACGCAAGAAGTACGATCATCTCCGACGGGGAGGCCGATATTCTGGTCGGTTTCGAACCCGCAGAGACCCTCCGTGCCCTGAGCAAATGCAACAAAGATAGCGTGGTGGTCACCAACACGGCCCCGCTCATGCCGTTTACCGTCAACATCGGCCAGGGGCGCTACCCCGACCTTGCCGAACTGCAGCGGCTGATCCGGGAAAAGACCGCCCGGCTCATCGCTTTCAACGCCACCTCGCTGGCCAAGGAAGCCGGAAACGTCCTGGCGGTGAACATGGTTCTGCTCGGTTCGCTAATCCAGACCGGGGTTCTTCCGCTGAGCACCGATCATGTCAAAGAAGCGATGAAACGCAAAACCAAGCAGGCGTTTCTCGATTCGAACCTGAAGGCGTTTCAGATGGGGTATGATGCGGCCGCCCAAGCCGCATGAGGGATAACTCCGAAATTCGAAGCACGAAATTCGAGACAATTTCGAATGACGATATATCGTTTCCGCTAATCCACCATGATTGAAGGGTTTAGGGAATATCAAGCTGCATCGTCGATTTTCTCATAAAAAGGAGGAGCACCATGCCCTGGAACGATGAGTACGAATGCATGCCGGCGAAAAAACTCCAGCAGTTTCAACTGGAAAAGCTTCGGGAGACCGTGGCCTGGGTTTCAAAAAAGGTCCCCTTCTACAAGAAAAAATTCAAGGAGGCCGGCATCAAGCCAGAGGACATCAAGACGCTGGAGGACACGGCCAAGCTTCCCTACACAGAGAAAACCGACCTGAGAGACGAGTATCCCTTCGGCCTGTGCGCCGTGCCCATGAAAGAGGTGGTGCGCATACACGCCTCTTCGGGAACCACCGGAAAACCGATCACCGGTCCTTACACCGAAGACGATCTGGCCCAATGGACCGAGTGCATGGTTCGAAACTTCTGGTCTGCCGGCGTCCGCCCGGACGACATCGTACAGAATGCATACGGGTATGGGCTTTTCACCGGGGGGCTCGGTTTTCACCAGGCAGCCACCAAGCTTCGCTGCGCAGTGGTGCCGACCAGCTCGGGCCTGACCGAGCGTCAGATCACCCTCATGAAGGATTTCGGCGCTACCGTGCTCTGTTCGACGCCGTCCTACGCCCTGACCATTGCCGAACGGGCGGCGGAGTTGAAAACCGATTTACGGAAACTGCCCCTGCGGGTGGGCATTTTCGGCGCCGAACCCTGGACGAGCCAAATGAGAGAAGAGATCGAGGAGCGGATGGGCATCAAGGCCATGGAAGCCTATGGCCTGACCGAGCTGGGCGGCCCCGGCATCGCCTTCGACTGCGAAGCCCAGGACGGGCTGCACATCAACGAGGACCATTTCCTGGCAGAAATCGTCGACCCCCAGACCTTCGAGCCGCTTCCCTTGGGAGAAAAGGGAGAGCTTCTCTTTACTTCCCTGCAGCGGCGCGCCATGCCGATGATCCGCTACCGGACCAAGGACATCACCAGTCTGACCCGGGAAAAGTGCGCCTGCGGCCGCACCTTCGTCAAGATGGGCAAAGTGTTCGGCCGCACCGACGACATGCTCATCATCAGCGGCGTGAACGTCTTTCCGTCCCAGATCGAATCCCTGCTGCTCGAGATCCCGGAAGTCGAGCCCCAGTATCGGCTGGTGGTCCGGAAAAAAGGCTATCTCGACCAGCTCATCGTCCAGGTGGAGGGCAAAAAGGAAGTCTACGAACTCGGCTCTGAAAAGCGGTTCGAGATCGAGGGCAAGATCAATGCCCACATCCGAGGCAACATGGGCATCAGCGTGGAGGTCAACCTGGTGGAGCCCAAGTTCATCGCCAGAAGCGAAGGCAAAGCGCTGAGGGTGGTGGACGAAAGACCAAAGCAGCTGCGATAGAGCAGGCTGCCGAAATCCATCGGCCACCGAAGGGGGGCGGGGCGCTCGGTTGCAGGGCCTTCCCCCCTTTTGCGTCGCGCGCGGCTTGCACAGGTTTTCCTTGAAGCAGCGGCGTCATTTCGGGTACCCTGACAAAATCGCTGCCGCGATTTTGTAAATGAAAAAACTTTCGGGAATCAGACCGTTCGTCTACCAAGCGCTCTATCCGCTCCTGAAACGAAACGACAGAGATGGAGTTTGAACGAAGCATCATGAAGCGTTCCCAGTCCAATGCATCCGACACATGCCCGAACGTTGGACCGGCCCAGACCGATGAACTTTTGTCGGATGCGCGCTACCGGGCCTTCATGGAAGAGGTGGCCGACGGGTTTTACGAAACGGACCTGAAGGGGAACTTCACCTTTTTCAACAATGCGTTCTGTATGATTTTCGGCTACGAACGTTCAGAGATGCTGGGCCGCAATTTCCGGGAATTCATGGACGAGAAGACGGCCGAACTCGCCTTTGAAAGCTTTAACCGCATCTACCGGACCGGTCGGGACCTGGTGGACATCATCTGGTGGATCACCCGAAAGGACGGCAGCAGACGAATTCTTGAGACTTCCGCCCGCCTGATTTTCGACAAACATGGATCGAAGGTCGGTTTTCGAGGCATTTCCCGGGACGTGACCGAAAATTACCGCGCCCGCCAAAGCGCCATCGAAGCCAAAAAGCTCGCCGAATGCCAGTACGAAGCCAGCCGTCAGGCCGAACTGCGGTATCGCGCTTTTCTTGAGTTCATCCCCGATCCGGTGTTCGTCTTCAACCTCGACAACACCGTATCCTATCTCAACCCGGCCTTCGAGCGGGTCTTCGGCTGGACCCTGGCCGAACTGGAAGGGAAAATCATCCCGTTCGTGCCGCCGGAGCGCCGGGCGGAAACCCGACAGGGCATCGAGCGGCTGCTTCGGGAAAAGGTGGTCCACGGCTTTGAAACCCAGCGGGTGACAAAGGACGGGCGCCTGCTGGACATCGTTCTCGACGGCGCGGTTTTTTACGACGAAAACCAGCGTCCGGCCGGTCAAGTGGTCATCCTCAGGGACGTCACCCAGGAAAAGCGGATCGCTCGGGTCAACCACGCCCTGTTCCGGATCGCCGAAGCGCTGTATCGATTTCGCCGGCTCGACGAACGGCTCGAGTTCATCGCCCGGCAGGTCCAGGATCTTCTGGAGGTCGAAGGCGCCTCGGTGATCCTCCTCGACGAGGCCCGAAAGGAATTCTACTTCCGGGTCGCGGCGTTCGAAGACAGTGAAACCGGCGACAAGATGAAGGAGGTTCGGTTTCCCGCCGACAAGGGAGTCGCCGGCGAGGTCTACCGTACCGGAAAGCCTCTCCTGGTTCCCGACACTTCCCAAAGCCCCCATTACTTCGGCGCGGTGGACCGAAAGGCAGGCTACAACACCCGGACGATGCTCGACGTACCGATCCAGATTCAAGACCGGATGATCGGCGTTCTGTGCGCGGTCAATAAAAAAGCCGGCGCCTTCGACGAAACCGACGTGGAACTGCTTTCCGCCGTTGCCAGCATCGTCGCCCTTCCGGTGGAAAATGCGCGGATCAACGAGGAGTTGAAACGCTCCTATGAAGAGGTGAAAAGCCTGAACCGGGCAAAGGACCGGGTCATCCATCACCTATCCCACGAGCTGAAAACGCCGGTTTCGGTGCTGTCGGCCTCCCTGGGGCTGCTGCACCGGCAAGCAGGCGCCGGCAATCCAACCGTGGGCCGAATCCTCGAGCGTGCCGAACGGAACCTGCAGCGCATTTTGGACATGCAGTATGCGATCGAAGACATCCTTCGGGAGAAGGACTACACGAGCCATCGGATGCTGTCGCTGATCCTCGATGCCAGCGTCGATGTGATAGAAAGCTTTGCCGACGAGGAAACCGGAAGCGAAGAGGCCGCCGAACACATCCGCCGCCGCATCGAGGATATGTTCGGCCCCCGGGAGGCGGTCTCCGAGCTCATTGCCCTGGACCGATTCGTGGCAGGACAAATCGAAGCGCTGCGCCCCCGCTTCGCCCACCGCACCTGCCGGGTCGAGGTTCGGATAGAACCGACCGAGCCGGTGGAAATTCCTGCTGAAGTGCTCGAAAAAATCGTCGAGGGGCTGGTGCGAAACGCGGTGGAAAACACTCCGGACGAAGGCCTGATCGAAGTAACGGTCCGCAGCGGCGCCCAGGGCCCGGAGCTGGAGGTGAAGGATTACGGGGTGGGCATTACCGAAGAAAACCAGCAGCTGATCTTCGAAAACTACTTCACCTCCTACGAACCGATGCAGTATTCTTCCCGGCGGCCTTATGACTTCAACGCGGGCGGCAAGGGCTTCGATCTTCTTCGGATGAAAATCTTCTCGGAGCGTTACGGTTTCAAGCTGCAAATGGAATCCGAACGCTGCGTGCACCTTCCCGACGACGGCCAAACCGGCCCCGGAAGCGTGGATTTTTGCGCCAGCTGCAACAGCATCGCCGACTGCATGGAAAGCGGCGGTACCACCATGACCGTCATTTTTCCCGGGGCCGAGGCCGAGCCGGAAAAAAACGAAACAAATGGCTGAGGCCCTGCCCCGGATCAAAATGCCTTTCCTAATCAAGGCAAAGGAAGCCATGAAAGAACGCGACCAAAACCAAAACCCGACCGGAAAGAGCGCCGAACAGGCGCCTGTCCGAAGGTTCTTCGATGATTTGAAAATCGAGTTTCTGATTCACGAGCTCAAGGACCCCATTGCCGTCATCGAAACCGGCGCCCGCGCCCTGCTGGAAAGAGCGGACAAATACGGGCCGCTCACCGAGCGACAGCAGAGAACACTGAACCGGATGCTTCGCAGCACCCAGAAAACGCGCGAAATGCTCTACGATCTGCTGGAAGTCGGCCGCTCTGAAGCCGGATTTTGCGCATGCTGTCATTTTGCGCCGGTGCAGGTGACTTGCGAGGTCCTGATGGACGTGCTGGAAACCCTGTCTCAAAGAGTTCCTGAAGAGCTGCGGCGTTCTCCGGAGGCCGGGAAACTGGAAATCTTTTTGTCCGGCATCGGCGTACGCATGGCCGTCACTCCGGCGGCGGTCGAAGCGGAGATGTTTCAGGACGAGAGAAAGTTCAGGCAGATCGTCGGCAACCTGATCAAAAACGGGCTCCACCACCGCAAGGAATCTTTGGAAATCCGGATCGAAAAACCGGCCCCCGACGCGCTGTGCATTTCCCTTGCCGACGACGGACCGGGCGTCGACCCCAAGCATCACCAGCTCATATTCCGGCGATATGCCCAGGTCGCCGAGTGCGCCGCCGTCGACCGAAAAGGTCATGGTCTCGGATTGGCCGGGGCGTTGGTTCTTGCCCGGTGCCTGGGCGGAGAGATCACCATCGACAGCCGAAAAGGACGAGGGGCGACATTCCGATTGACGCTTCCGTTGGTGTTGGAAGCTGCCAGTCTGGACAGACCATAGGGATCAGGTCAATTGGCCGGGCGGTTGATTGGCTAATTGGCCAGACGGTTGATTGGTCGATTGACCGGGGGGTTGATTGGTCAAATAGTTAAATGGTCGATTGGAGAAACAGACGCGCCGTTCTCGTTGGACGCCAATCTTTTGACGAATCAACGAATTAACCAATTGACCAATTGACCAATTAACGAATCAACCAATCAACGACTTGACCATTCGACCAATCAACGAATCAACCAAATCAAGGGAGCAAGCAATGGGAGCCACGAGATCGAGTCTGAAAGGAAAGCGGATTCTGGCCGTTGACGACGAGATTGACATCCTCGAAACCATCGAGGATATCCTGGACGATGCAGAGGTGGACCGGGCGACCGACTACGACTCGGCCTCGGCAAAGATTCGCCGGGGGGGCTACGATCTGGCCATTTTGGACATCATGGGCGTCGAAGGGCTCAAGCTCCTGGACGAAGCCGTAGACCGAGGCATCCCGGCAGTCATGCTCACGGCCCATGCCATCAATCCGGAAACGCTCATGGCCTCGATCCGAAAAGGCGCCATCTCCTATCTGCCCAAAGAGACGCTGGCCGAACTCGACACGCTGCTGGAAGAAATACTGAGTGCATACGAGAAAGGAAAGCCGCCCTGGGAGCTTCTTTTCGACAAACTGGGCACCTATTTCGACGAGCGGTTCGGACCGGGCTGGAAGGAAAAAGACCGCGAGTTCTGGTCGGACTTCAGCCGGACCTACCAGATCGGCAAGGGCATCACCAGCCGCCTTTCCAAGGACCCGCGGTTCAGGGACAAAGGATTTTAACCGGAGGCCTTGTCTGCGGGTCGACGATTCTAAAAAATCATGGCGCGGACTGCCCGAGAGGGGCAGCCCGCGCCTTTCTTTTTCCGGCACATCGCGCCGAGGGTCTATCCGTATTGCGCTGTTAATTCGGCAGTCCGAAAGGCTCAATATGTTGTGGGTGATTAAAAATTAAGTGAAGGTGGGCTATGGGGAGTGCTAGACGCGAGGAGGGCTTCGATGCACTATTAAGGTATTGTACAACGTAAAGCTAAGCGGCCGGGTCGCTCTATTTGAGCCGTTTTCAAAGCCTCCTACGCCTGGCAATTGGGAAACTTCGGTAAAGGCTGAAATTTGCCCGGTCCGCTTGAGCGATTTGTTGTGCCGAATCTATTTGATTTCAGGACCTTAATCATTTTCGGGAAAAAGGCCTTGACATATACATACATTATATGCATTATAGACTCATGCGAATCTCATGGGACCCCAAAAAGGCCGAAAGCAATTTCCGCAACCACAAAGTGAGATTCTCAGATGCGGAATCGGTGCTTTTTGATCCGCTGGCCCTGACGATCGAGGACCAGAGCGTCTCCGGAGAGCAAAGATTCGTATCCCTCGGTGCTGACGCGCTCGGGAGAGTCTTGGTATTGGTCTCTACAGAAGTTCAAGACGGTTTTCGGATAATTTCCGCGCGGAGGGCAACTCCTTCCGAAAGGAGACGATATGAAGAAGGAATATAATTTCAAAAACGCGAAAAGGGGTCAAGTGATCCCCCAAAAGGGCAAAACCAGAATCACCATCTATCTTGACACGGATATTCTTGAGGAATTCCGTGCCCGAGCGGATGCGGCCGGATACGGTTATCAAACAATGATAAACGAGGCACTGCGCAAATATCTTGAGAAAGCGGAAAAACCGCTGGACGAGGGTGTCCTTCGGCAAGTGATTCGGGAGGAACTTGAAAGGGTCAGCCCGCATTGAGACTTTCCTTTTCTCAGGTGATCAGCTTTCAACCCCTGGCATGAAACATGCTTGTTTGTCTGGCACCCGATATTTTATACTAGATAATTATGACATAATATCACGCAAAAAAGCGCGGTTATCGGGATTGATCTTCCATCTCCATGTTCTCAAAGGGCTGGAAAAAAAGCGTCGGACAGATTCGGTAATCCTTGTAAAATCTGCCAGGTTCAGCGAGCACTATTACCATGCCTCGACGATATTCCGGCTTTCCCTGGCAAATTCCCACGACACGAGATATAGAATTTGTGTAGCAGGTATTCACGCCAAATTTCAATTTTAGAATGCGAATAGACTTTGAAGGACTGAAACGACTTCAAGTTGGGTTTTTGAATCAAGAGTGCCCAGACTTTTCATCAATCTTGTTTTGTCGATCGTTCGAATCTGGTCTAATACAATTTGCCCCTTCTTTTTTTTGAAGACACAATTTACCCGGGTCGGGTACTCTCTTGAAGCTGTGGTCATGGGCGCTACAATGACAGTTCGTATGTGTCGATTCATTTCATCGGGAGACACAATTAGACACGGTCTTGTCTTTTGAATTTCCGAACCGACCGCAGGATCGAGGCTGATTAGGTAAACATCGAATCTTTTCGCTACCATTGCCATTCTTCCTCATCCCATGAGTGGTCAAGGTTTTCATCGTCGATCAGCGGCTTGTCGTCACCCGTTTCGGCCATGGCTTTAAAAGAGTCCTCCCAGCCTTCTCTGGAATCCAAGACAGGTCGAACGATGATTCGGTTGCTTTCAACTTCAAGCTCTACATCTTCTCCAATTCCGGTTTGGTCAAGAAAAGGCTTCGGTATTCGAATTCCCTTGGAATTTCCAATTTTTACAATTCTGGATCTCATATTGATTTTCTCCTTTCGCGGTTTGTGCCCACATTGTAATTACACTCATAAATAAAGTCAAGGCCGAACCTGAGTGAATCTGCCAAACAAAAAACCCTCTTGCTCGCATTGAGCAGAGGGCTTTCCTTTAGCTGGAACCATGAGGCTCACATAGAAGCGCCAGGTCGAACAGAACATTCTCCGCGTCTCAGCGCGCGGGAACCCGGTTCTTTGATCAACCAGATGGCCGAACGGTTAAATGGCCGATTCAGCAGCACCTTAACGGCCGTCTTTTCGACGATCCGCTTTTTTTCCCAATCGACCCTATCTGCTACTCCTCCCGATGGATCGCAAACGGCGCCCAGGTCTGGAAGGTGGCCATCACCTCCACCCGGTTGATGTTCACGTGGCCGGGAACGGAAACCACCCAGTGAATGATGTCGGCGATGTCTTCGGCGGTCAGCGGTTCAGTGTTTTTGTAAACAGACGCTGCCTTATCGGCGTCTCCTTCGAAGCGAACCACGGAAAATTCGGTCTCGGAAAGGCCGGGCTCGATGTTGGTGACCCTCACCCGGGTGCCGGCCAGGTCGCAGCGCAGGTTGCGGGAAAACTGCATAACGAAAGCCTTGGTGGCGCTGTAAACGTTGCCCCCGGGGTAGGGCCAGTCGCCGGCGATCGACCCCAGGTTGACGATGTGCCCTTGGTTGCGCGCCACCATCTGCGGCAGCACGGAACGGGCACAGTAGATCAGACCCTTGATATTGGTGTCGATCATGGTCTCCCAGTCGTCCAGGTCGGCTTTGTGGGAGGGCTCCAGCCCCCGGGCCAGCCCGGCGTTGTTGATCAGGACGTCAATGCCGGCAAAAGGCTCCGGAAGGCTGGAAATCGCCTGCTCCACCGCCGTTCTGTCCCGCACATCCAGCGCCAAAACGTGGACCGGCGCCTTTGCTGCCAGCTCGCTTTTGAGCTGCTCGAGCCGATCGAGGCGCCGGGCGGCCAGAATCAACGGCCTTCCCTCTTCGGCAAACTTTTCCGCGCATGCCTTTCCGAACCCCGAACTGGCCCCGGTGATCAATACAGTTCCGTCCACGGTCGCTTCGCTCCCTTCCGTTTTAAAATTGCCGGTGCAATTGTAAAACGATGATTAAAATCTTATGTGAAACTAGGCCAAAATGGCATAGTTTCACCCTTGATCAAACTGGTCGGTTGAGATCAAAAGATTCGTATAAATCTCCCGCCGGAGAATCTTGATAGTTTCGTAAAAAGTCCGAATCGGCCCCTATTCGTCATTCCGGACGAGCGGAGCGAGATTCGGAATCCAGTGATTTCAAGCACATCTGGATGCCCCCGGATCGAGTCCGGGGCAGGCTTATCAAGTCCGGCATGACGCTTCGGAGACTTTTTACGATTTCATCAATCTTGAATCTGGAATTTTGAATCACGCCGCGGCCAGCGGCGGGGCTCGTATGTATCCATTTGAATTCGCAATTCATGCCGACACTGAACCTAAATTGCAGGTCTGCCCACCAGTGTCAAACATTTGAATATCGAGGAACGCGAAATCTAATAAAATCGCTGCAGTCAAATCGAATTTGCGATTTGATTACAGCGATTTTACGGCCAGACAGATGCCGTCCCGCTCCGGGGAGTGGCCTGGCATGAATGCATACAGGGGCACGGCCTGCCACGCCTCATCTGCCAGGATTGCACGGTTGAATAGATCGGCATCGGCAAAGGCAATATTGTCCGCCGCCAGCAGCCCTCCGGGGCGAAGCAGCCGCCGGCAGTCTTCCAAGGCCGGGGCGTAGTCCTTTTTTTCGATGTCCAGAAAAATCATGTCAAAAGGGCCGGCCAGATCCTTTGCGATCGTCAACGCGTCTCCCGTATGGATTTCGACCCGGTCTCCGACCCCGGCAAGGTCGCAGTTTCGCCTTGCCCGATCTGCCATGGCCGGGTTCTTTTCCAGGGTGACGATTCGGGCATCGTCGGCTCGGCACCCCCGGGCCATCCAGATCGCCGAATAGCCGGTGGCGGTCCCGAACTCCAAAATTCGTCTTGCCCCGGCAAAGCGGGCGAGAACAAACATC
The DNA here is from genome assembly GCA_021737185.1 of Desulfobacterales bacterium. Taxonomy (GTDB): domain Bacteria; phylum Desulfobacterota; class Desulfobacteria; order Desulfobacterales; family CAFBRK01; genus JAIPEL01. The sequence continues at coordinate 32,061 of JAIPEL010000040.1, forward strand.
AGCGCGCCGATCACCGGACCGATGATCGGGATCCCCTCGTTTTGGGCTTCTTCTTCGAGCCTCTTCAGGACCGGATCGCGCTCGGCGATCAGTGTGCGAAAGTAACTTTCCGGCTCGCTGATCATCTTCGACATCGGCACACCTCGGAACTTCGACAGCGTGGTTGGTTAAAATCAGAAGCTTTCCGTTTGCAAACCTACGGCGGTGCAAAACGCTGGGATGCTGGAAAATAGAATCTCCGGCATATCGTGTCAACACGGATACTTCGGGTGGAACCGCCCGCTGATCCGGGCAGGTGCGCCAGTGGCAGCTCGACTTTACAGAATCCCGCTTCCATGCCATATAACAGTGGGTGTTTTTCTACCGTTTCTTTTATCCGGCGGAGGTATGTCATGCTCGACTTCAACCTGACAGAGGAACAGCGAGATCTTCAAAAAAAGGCCCGGGAGTTTGCCGTCAGGGAGATACTTCCCCTGGCATGGTACTTCGACGAGCAGGACCAAACCCCGCTTCGCATCCTCAAGCGCGCCTGGGAGGCGGGCTTTACCAACAGCGACATTCCGAAACAATACGGCGGCAAGGGCCTCGGCCTGCTAGAAAGCGCCATTTTGACCGAAGAATTCGCCGCTGCCTGCCCCGGCCTGGCCACCTCGATTTTCGACAACTCCCTGGGCATGGAACCGTTGGTTTTGTCTGACAACGAGCCGCTCAAGGAAAAGTACCTGCCCCGACTTATCGAGGAGTTCAAACTGATCTGCTTTGCCACCTCCGAGCCCACCACGGGATCGGACGTATCGGGCATCCGCTGTCTGGCCGAACCCGACGGAGAGGATTTCATTTTAAACGGTACAAAGTACTGGATCACCAACGGCGGGCTGGCGGACTACATGACGATTTTTGCCTCCACCGACCCCAAGTCGCAGCACAAGGGTATCGGTGCATTTCTCGTGGAGCGTAATTGGGAGGGGGTGACCGTGGGCCGGCCCATCCCGAAAATGGGCCAGCGCTGCTCCAATACCGTGGGGATCAACTTCAAAAACGTCCGGGTACCGAAGGAAAACGTCATCGCCCCGCCCGGTGAGGGATTCATCCTGGCCATGAAGACCTTTTCCCGGACCCGGCCGATCATCGGGGCCTTTGCCACCGGAGCGGCCCGTTCGGCCATGGAGTATGCCATCGACTACGCCAAAAAAAGACGGACCTTCGGCGCCGCCATCTCCGGCTACCAGGGCATCCAATTCAAACTGGCCGAAATGTACCAGAAAGTGGAAACCTCCCGGCTGCTGACCTGGAAAGGGGCCTGGGAGGCGGACCAGGGAATGGACCCGACCGTGACCGCGTCTGTGGCCAAGTTCTACGCCAGCGAAGCGGCTCTGGAAGTCGTCAACGATGCGCTGCAGATCTTCGCCGGCTACGGGTACACCAAGATGTTTCCCATCGAAAAGCTCCTGCGCGATGTACGCCTTCTCGGAATTTACGAAGGAACCAGCGAGATCCAGCGGATGATCGTGGCAGGCCACCTGCTCAACGGCTATCAGGCCGCCATGCCGGCGTTGGAGGACCTGCCCCTTCACCGGGAGAAGGATCCCGAGGATCTCGACGAAGGGACCGGCGTGTGGCGGTGCCGGATGTGCGGCTACGTCCATTATGGGGACGAACCGCCGGAGGAATGTCCCTATTGCTTCTTTCCGAAGTCGACCTTCAAAAAGATGGGAGCATGATACAGCGCACCGAACCGGTGCCGCCTTGTTTGGTGTAAAAGAGCTCTCCAACTAATTTTAAGGATCGCCATGCTTCCGGCAACCCTCGTGTTTTCGTCGGCCGGTTCTCTGGCTGTTTCGATCGTCGCTTTGCTCTTCGGGGTGATGCAAATGAGCCTCGCCCTGAAGCGAAGCGAATTTTCCTGGAACAGATGGGGAGCGGCGGTATCGGGCAGCACGGCCCTGTATGCCTTCGCCGTTTTTATCCAGTATAACGCACCGCCAGGTGCTTTGAACCTGTTCTCGGAAAAGGTTCAATTTACATCATTTTTGATGTTGATACACTCCATCTTCGGTTTTACATTCTCCTTCCTCTCCCGTCCCGCAATGCGTTATCACCGCTTCGCTCTTCCGGTTCATCTTCTTCTGCTGGTCTTGGTCTGGATGCCGGGTGTGGTGCTCAAAGACGAATTCGTATATCGCCCTTTTTTGCTTCTCGCCAGGCCGTATGTAGAACCCCGTCTGGGTCCGCTCGGGCTTTTGTTTCTGATCTACGTAGTGGGGGCGGGCATCTATGCGCTTTTCTACTGGATCCGTCGCCAGAAAGAAATCGGCCCCGCCCGCCACGTCTTCGTCTCGGTCCTGTCTTTTTGGACCGTTCTGGCGGTCCACGATGCCGCATGCACCTTCGGCCTCCAGTCTGCTCAATTTTTGATGGAATACGGGTTTTTCGGATTCTCCGGCGCCCTCCTGTACGCAACGGTTCAGAAATACATCGATCTGTATGATCTAGTGTACTGAGTCGTTAAAACGTGCTATATGTGGCCAACCAACTAATTTTGCCAAGGAGGCCACATGCGCACCGGACGTCCCAAACAAGAGTTAACGTTAAACGAGGCTGAGCATAGAGAACTTGAGCGTCTTTCGC
>JAIPEL010000041.1 GCA_021737185.1 Desulfobacterales bacterium
TCAGTCTGCCCGCGGTCCCGAGAATCGGCGAAAACGAAATTTATGTCATGGGGACGGTACAGGCAGACCGGCGTCGCCAACTGTACCAGCACCAGTAAAGGTCTTTTCTCTGTCGTTGATGAATCGTCGTATTCATATCGTCCGCCTTCAAATGCCGGCATCATTATCCGCACATCCAGGGGTTGTCAAGCTTTATTATCCGTAAAAAGGCTTGACACTGCCAATCGCACTGGCATATGACATGCGCCAGAAGCACAGAAACAAGGAGAATCTCGAAGATGCACACTTCATTCGGCAGACAGGGCAGCTATTGGTATTATTATTTTCGCACCGGTCTGCCCGGAGTGCGCTGAACCGAGAACCACCAGTGCAAAAAGCCGCAGGCAGACCGACTGCCCGCGGCTTCTCTTTTTTATGAAAAGGGCCGCGGGGCGACAGTTCGCTCGCGGCCCTTTTTGCGCCCGGCCCCCAACCCTGGAACGATCCGAAAGGATAGATCGATGCAGCGCACAGAGGATGTCAGAATCGTCAACTACTCCCTGCTGCCGTCGCCGATGGCGCTCGGACGAGAGCTCCCGAGCACCGTATCCGCGCGGCAAGCGGTGATCTCCGGAAGGGAGCAAATCCAAAACATCCTGACCAAGCAGGATCCCAGGATGCTGCTGATTGTCGGGCCCTGCTCCATCCACGAGGAAACATCGGCTTTCGAATACGCCCAGCGGCTGTCGGCGCTTTCGGAAAAGGTGAAGGACACCCTGGTGATCGTCATGCGGGTCTATTTCGAAAAGCCGCGGACCACCGTCGGCTGGAAGGGCCTGATCAACGATCCGCATCTGGACGGAAGCTGCGATATTCACGCCGGACTGAGGAAAGCCCGCAAGATCCTGCTGAAAATCACGGAGATGGGTGTTCCCACCGCCACGGAGTTTCTCGAAGCGATCACGCCGCAGTATATCGCGGATCTGGTCTGCTGGGCCGCCGTAGGGGCCAGGACCACCGAGTCCCAGACCCACCGCGAGATGGCCAGCGGCCTGTCGATGCCGGTCGGCTTCAAAAACGGCACAGACGGAAACCTGGCGTCGGCGGTCAATGCCTTGATCGCCTCCCGTGCCCCCCAGGGTTTCCTTGGAATCGACCGGGAGGGATACCCATCTGTGGTCAAAACCGCAGGCAATCCATACGGCCATTTGGTACTCCGGGGAGGCAGACGGCCGAACTACGATCCAATCAGCATCGAGGAGGCCCGGCTGTCCCTGATCACCGAAGGTCTTCCTGACGCCATCCTCGTGGACTGCTCCCACGGCAACTCCAGAAAGAAATACCAGGGCCAGGGCCACGTGTGGCACACGATCCTTGACCAGCGCGTTGGTGGAAACGACGCGATCATCGGAATGATGCTCGAAAGCCATCTCTCGGAAGGAAACCAGAAGTTTTCCCCGAATCTGGATGAGCTGCGCTACGGGGTTTCCATCACCGACGAATGCATCTCCTGGGAGACCACCGAGTCCCTGATCCTGTCGGCCCGAGAGAAGCTGCGGGCGGCGGGACTGCCCAACTGACTCATGTGAAACTTCGGCCTAAGCCGGCGGCAAAAACCGACCTGTCCCCGCCTTGGGTTTTGGAGGTTGGAGGGCCACGCTCCGTCGTGGCCGGCATTTGGTCGTTACCGGCAGCACGGACTATACAGCGCGCGTCCCTCCAACGGCAGGGGCTTCGACACAAGTTTCACGTTTGATCAAATCCCGTTCGAGAACGGGACGGCGGGGCTGTCATCAAAAAAGGGGAAGGCATGAGTTCGAAGCCGCATCACCAATACATCGAACCGGATCTTTCGGCCGGCGGCGTGCCAAAGGTCTATGCGGTGCTGGGCAACCCGGTTGCCCATAGCCTCAGTCCGGTCATGCTCAACCGGGCCTTTCGCGAAACCGGATACAGAGGCCTCTACGTGGCCCTGAAGGTGACCGACATCGCCGGGGCGATCGCCGGCGTCCGGGCCCTCGGCTTTTCGGGGGCAAGCGTGACGGTGCCCCACAAAGTCGCCGTGATGGATCACCTCGACGAAATCGACCCGACCGCGCGGGCCATCGGCGCGGTCAACACGGTGGTCAATCAGGACGGCCGGCTGGCGGGCACAAACACGGATGCGGAAGGCGTTGTTGCCGCTTTGAAGGAAAAGACACGGCTGGAGGGACGGGTATTGGCGGTGATCGGCGCCGGAGGCGCGGCCCGGGCAGTGGCATACGGGGCGGTCCAAAAAGGAGCAAAGGTCGTCATTGTCAATCGCTCAGAAGCGCGCGGCCGATCCCTGTCCCGATTTCTACACTGTCCCTTTATTCCGCTGGCCGAGTTTACCGGCGCCGGCATCGATATTCTGGTCAACACCACCCCGGCAGGGATGTCGCCCCGGACAGACCAACTCCCGATCGACGCTGGGATCCTGACTGCGCAAATGGTCGTCATGGATGTCGTCTACAACCCGATGAAGACGCGGCTGCTCCAAGAAGCCGAAAAACGGGGGTGCACAACGGTGGACGGCGTCGCCATGTTCGTCTATCAGGGAGCACGGCAGTTTTCCCTGTGGACCGGATTGGCCGCACCGGTGGAGAAGATGCGGGAGGCTGTTGCCGAGGCGCTGGCCGGCCCCGGGTAGTGGGATGAAATGAAAGAAATCAAGGTCGGAAAACTCAAAGACGATGTTCAAATCCGGGTTCCCGGATCCAAGAGCGACACCCACCGGGCGCTGATCGCAGCCGCACTCTCAGACGGCAAATGCCAGCTGACACGGGTTCTCGACAGCGAAGACACGCGGTTGACCCGCCATGCGCTGGTTCAGCTTGGCGCGGCCATGAGCACCAGCAAAGACGTGCTTTTCGTGGAGGGGACCGGAGGCGCAATAAAGCCCTGCAGCGCTCCCATTTATCTGGGAAACTCGGGAACCTCGATGCGGCTTCTGACGGCGGTGGCCGCCCTCGGGGTCGGCGAATATCTGCTTTTCGGAACGGAGCGGATGCATCAGCGCCCCATCGGCGATCTTCTCGACGGCCTTTCCCAGATCGGCGCGGTGGTAAAGGCCGAAACCGCCGGAGGTTGCCCCCCGGTCCGGGTGCAGGGCGGCAGACCTGACGGCGGCCGGGTGATCCTGGATTGTTCGGTCAGCAGCCAGTTTCTTTCCGCGCTTTTGCTGATCGGACCTTACACCCGGAAGGGGATCGACGTTTCGATATCAAAAGGGCCGGTTTCCAAACCTTATATCGACATGACGGTCAGGGTGATGACCCGCTTCGGAGTTTCAGTGGAAAGACAAGAATATCGGCGGTTTCACGTCTCCGGTCAACAGGTCTACCGCAGCCGGGACTACGGGATTGAACCGGATGCCTCCCAGGCAGGGTATTTCTGGGCGGCGGCCGCCGTCACCGGAAGGCGGGTCAAGGTTTCCGGCATCGCCGGAGACTCGATCCAGGGTGACGCTAGGTTTCCGGAGGTGCTGGAGAAGATGGGCTGCCGGGTGAGCCGGGAGCCCGACGGAATCACGGTCGAGGGGGGATCTCTGGTCGGCATCCAAACCGACATGGGCGACATGCCGGATCTGGTCCCGACCCTGGCGGTGGTGGCCGCCTTTGCCGAGGGCGAGACTCTCATAGGCAACGTCGCCCACCTTCGTGCCAAGGAAAGCGACCGACTGGCGGCGGTTTCCACGGAACTGGAAAAAATGGGGATCTTCGCCGAAGCCTCGGAAAATACGCTTCTGATCCGGGGCGGGTCTCCGAAGGCCGCCGTGATCGAAACCTACGACGATCACCGGATGGCCATGAGCTTTGCCGTTGCCGGCCTGCGGGTTCCCGGCATTGCCATCGAAAACGAGCGGTGCGTGGACAAATCCTTTCCGGATTTTTGGGAGGTCTTCGAACAGCTCTACCGATAAATGCGCATAAATGCGCTGGCGCGCATTTATTAGCGGCGGCTGCGCCGCCGGTGTTCGAGCGTTGAGCGTTGTTTCATACGAGCGGGGCCTCTGGCCGCCGGGGCGTCCAGTTTGATCAAAAATGAAACTTCCCAGTCCGTCATTCCGGGCTTGACCCGGAATCCAGGTATTTCTGGATCCCCCTTCGACGTTGCTCAGGGTGGTGAGCTTGTCGAACCACGGCTCGAAGTTTATCCCGCACCCCGGATCAAGTCCGGGGCAGGCTTTGATGCGAGGCTTCGCTGCGGCCGGTCGCAGATCTCGACCATGGCGGGGGATGACGGACCGGGAATAACGAAGTTTCACATGAGAGGCCCTGATAAAATTATGAATATCTACCTGATCGGATATCGCTGCACGGGAAAGACCACGGTGGGACGCTGGGTGGCAGAACAGCGGGGCTGGGCGTTTGTCGACTCAGACGAGCAAATCGTGCGCACCCACGGGATGACCATTCAGCACGTCGTGGCGGCCCAGGGATGGGAGGGGTTCAGGGACAAGGAAAAGCGGGTGATGGAGCGGATCTGCGCCATGGACCGCTGCGTTGTCGGCACCGGAGGCGGGGTGGTGATCGATCCGGACAACGTTTCCCGGATGCAGAAAACCGGTGTCGTATTCTGGCTCAAGGCAAGTCCGGAGACGATCCGGCAGCGGATGAAAAAAGACCATGGCGGCCCCCTTCGCCCGTCGCTGACCTCCACCGGAACCGACCGGGAGGTGGAAGAGGTCTTTGCCCAGCGCGAGCCGCTGTACCGCCGGGCCGCCGAATTCGAGATCGAGACCGACGGGTTGAGCCCCGAAGCGGTAGGGCAACAGGTCAATGAACACATTCGGAAAAGAGAAAAGAGAAAATAGAAAAGGGCTTTTTCCCAGCCAGCATCCAGTATCCAGGATCCAGCATCCAGGCCCCAGCCAACTGACCGATTGGCTCAACTGGCATAACTGGCTAACTTCTTTTGGAGGCGATTCATGTCCAGCACCTTTGGAACCCTGTTTCGGGTGACCACCTTCGGCGAGTCCCACTGCCCCGGCGTGGGGGTTGTCGTGGACGGGTGCCCTCCGCGGATGGCGTTGACCGAGGGCGACATCCAGCCGCAGCTCGACCGCCGGCGGCCCGGTCAGAGCCGGTTGACCACGGACCGGAACGAGGCCGACCGGGTGCAGATTCTTTCCGGGGTGGAAAACGGCACGACCCTGGGAACCCCCCTGGCGCTGTTCGTCGCCAACCGGGATGTCAGACCCTCGGACTATAAGGCCATGGCCGACATCCCGCGGCCTTCCCATGCCGATTACACCTACCAGGCCAAATACGGAATTCGCGCCTCAAGCGGGGGAGGGCGGTCAAGCGCCCGGGAAACCGTCGGCAGGGTGGCGGCCGGCGCCGTAGCGGAAAAATTCCTTTCCGAAAGATTCGGCGTTTCGATCGTTGCCTGGGTCGAGGCGGTCGGATCAATCCGGTCCGAAGCGGTGGACATCGAGACGGTGGACCGGAGCCGGGTCGATGCCGCCCCGGTGCGCTGTCCGGATCCTGCCGCGGCCGCCCGGATGACCGAAAGAATCCAGGAGATCAAGGAGGCCGGTGATTCTGCCGGGGGCGTTGTCGCCTGCGTCTGTCGGAACGTGCCGGCCGGCTGGGGGGAGCCGGTGTTCGACAAGATGGAGGCGTGTCTGGCCCGGGCCATGATGTCGATTCCCGCTACCAAGGGATTCGAAATCGGCTCCGGGTTTGCCGGGACGCGAATGCAGGGCTCCGCCCACAACGATCCTTTCGTCTGGAAGGCCGGCGGTCTCGGGACGAAAACCAACTACAGCGGCGGGGTCCAGGGGGGAATTTCCAACGGCGAGCCGATCGTTTTCCGGGTGGCCTTCAAACCGGTGGCCACCATCGGTCTTTCCCAACAAACCGTTGATTTCAAGGGAAAACCCGTAACATTCACGGCCAAAGGGCGGCACGATCCGTGCGTGGTCCCCCGGGCGGTTCCGATCGTAGAAGCCATGGCCGCCTTGGTGCTTGCCGATCTTGCCCTGCGGCAGGGGGCGCGTCCATGATCGGGGTTTTCGGATTTGGACGGTTTGGAAAGCTCATGGTCCGGTATCTGGCAGACGATTTTCCCGTCGTTGTCCGGGATGCTGGAAAAATGGCCGAACAGATCGCTGTTGCCGGCGCAAGACCGGCCACCATAGAAGAGACGGCAAAGCAGAAGATCGTTATTCTCAGCGTTCCGATTTCGACGCTGGAAGAGACCCTGCATCGGGTCCGCCCCCATCTTTGCGACGATGCCCTGGTGGTCGATGTGAGCTCGGTCAAGGTCCTGCCGGACCGCTGGATGGCCGAGCATCTTCCGGCCGGCGTTTCGTATCTGCCGACCCATCCCATGTTCGGACCTGACAGTGCCGCCGATTCTCTAGAAGGGAAGAAAATCGTCCTGTGCCCCGGAAGAATCGAACAGCGGCGGTATGAATCGATACGCTCCTATTTGAAAGAAAAAGGGCTTGAGGTCATCGAGACGACGCCGGAGGAACACGACCGGCAAATCGCCGTCAGCCTGGCCATGACTCACTTCATCGGACGGTCTCTTTCCCGGTTCGGCGCAGCGCCGCTTGCCATCGACACGGAAGGCTACAAACGGCTGCTGCACATCCTCGAGGTCGTGGAAAACGACACCTGGCAGCTCTTTTCGGACATGAACCGCTACAATCCGTTTGCCGAAGAGGTGAGGAAGCGGTTCAAAAAGGCGATGGGAGAAATTGAACGAAAGCTTGAGGAGATATAAATTTTGAAATTTATTGAAAAAATTATAAATGCCTAAAATGAGCTATAATGCCTAAAATGCCTAAAATTGTGAATGGGTGCCGATGTAGATGGAGCGAAGCGACACCTCAACTTTAGGCATTTTAGCTCATTTAAGGCATTTTAGGCATTCGATCTATGGTAGTATATCCACCCCAAAATTTCTTTTTCAGCTCCCTTCTTCCTTGAGGATGATTCTCGCATCCACGATGCTCAAGCCCTCGTGGTGGACGATGACCGGGTTTAAGTCCATCTCCTCGATTTCCGGATACGATTCCATCACCTCGGAACAGAGAAGCAAAAGCTCCACCAGGGCTTTTTTGTCATAGGGCGGTTCTCCCCGGACGCCGGCCAGAATCGGCGCCGATTTGGTCTCCTCGATCATTTTCCGGGCGCTTCGACGGGAGATGGGAAGCACGCGGAACGAGACGTCCTTCAAGATCTCCACCATGACCCCGCCCAGCCCATACATGATGACCGGACCGAACTGATCGTCTGTTTTCGTCCCGATGATCACTTCCACCCCCCGCTGGGCCATGGGGCTGACCAGCACCCCGCGGATGTCTGCCGCAGGATTGTAGGCCTTGGCGTTTTTCATGATCTGGCGGTAGGCGGACTGCACCTGCTTCTGACCGGCCAGGTTCACCTTCACGCCTCCGGCATCGCTTTTGTGGAGAATATCCGGCGAGACGATTTTCAGCACCACGGGGCCGCCCATGGCTTCCGCGGCTTCTGCCGCCTCTATGGGGGAAGAGGCAAGACGTTCGCCGGGAACAGCGGCGCCGTGGGAGGAAAGAAGCTGCTTGGCCTCGATCTCCAGAAGCGCCCGGCGGCCCTCGGCGCGTGCTCCGGCGATGATGTACCGGCCCGCCTGGGTCGCCTTGACACCCCAGTTCATGAAAAAACTCGCCTGGGCCCGGTAGGACCGGAGGTATTCGCCGTACTCGGCCAGCACGGCGATGTTCTTGCAGGCAATGTCGAGCGAATCGGTCACCGGGATGCCGTAGTAGCGGCAAAGATCCAGGGAGTGGGGCTTTTCCCGGCTGAAAAGGCTGTGGACGACGATCGGTTTTCCTTTCTGGCGGACCATCTTGCCCATCTGGTGGGCGGCGTCTTCTTCCATTAGAGACAGGCTTTCCGCAAAACGGATGCCGTATCCGCCGAACAGTCCGACGATGAGCAGGGCCCCCACCTGGGAATCTTTGAGCATGACGCGGGCGCAGTCGGCAAAGAGGGAGGGATCGGCATCAGTGCCGCCGGCCACGTCCACGGGGTTGACCACCGAAGCGGCCGCCGGCAGGATCTTCTTGAGCCCGTCCTGGGTTTTTTTGTCCAGCTCCGGAATCGCAAGCCCCAGGTCGGTCAGCACGTCGGCGGCGATGGTGGCATGGCCGCCTCCGTCGGCCAGGATCGCGACGTTGTTGTTTTTCATGGGCGGCAGGCTCGACAGCGCCTCTGCGGCAGGAAACAATTGATCGGAGTTTTCGATCATGATGATGCCGGCTCTTTGAAAAGCCCCCTTGGCGACCTCCGAGATGCCGGCCAGGGCTCCGGTATGGGATCCGGCCGATTTTTTCCCCTTGGCCGAACGGCCGCTCTTGAGCAGGACCACCGGCTTTTCCCGGGTCGTCTTGTAGGCCTGGTGGAGAAACTCCCGCCCCTGGCGCATGCCTTCCACGTACATGAGAACCGCCCGGGTTTCGGGGTCCTGGCGAAAGAACTCCAGGTATTCATGGAAACGGATGTCGGCCTCGTTTCCCACACCGACGTAGTAGGAAAACCCCTTCCGGCTCTTGAGCCGGGCCTCGGTGATCAGGGTCAGGGCCATGTTGCCGCTTTGAGTGAGAAGGGCAATATCGCCGATGGGAACGTCCTTCATGCCCACCAGATTCATGTGACGCTTCAGGTTGATCATACCGGAGGTGTTCGGTCCGATCAGCCGGATGCCGAACTTGCGGGCGGTTTCCACCACCCGGTCCTCGAGCTGCCGGCCTTCGGCGCCGGTTTCGCCGAAGCCGCCGGCGAGAATCACGGCCCCCTTGACTCCTTTTTTTCCGCAGTCTTCCAGGACCGCCGGAAGGGTCTTGGCCGGCGTGGCGATCAAGGCGAGATCGACGGCGCCCTCGATGGCCGAAATCTTCGGGTAGCATTTCAGGCCGAGGATCGAATTTTCCTTCGGGTTGACCGGGTAGATGTCACCGTCGTACTTCTCGTTGAGCAGCGTCCGGATGGTCTGGTATCCTCGCTTGGTTTCGACTTTGGAGGCGCCGACAACGGCAACGGATGCGGCGTCGAGCACGGATGTGAGCATGATGGTCCCCCCTTTTCCCGTCACAATAAATAAGATCCGGAAAATTTTTACTGTTGTGCCTCCAGTGGAGCGAAATGGGTGATTTGATGGCGGTATACGCTGTCTGAGCCCCTTAGGACACCTTACATCAGCGCCCGCAGAGTGGTCCTCGATCGCCGCTGCCCTCCAAATATCTCATTGTTTTTGAAGATATTTTGGCCTGCGCTGATGTTAGGTGTCCTTTGGGGCGAGTTCGTATGCCGGCAGCAAATTATCCATTTCGCGGCATGATGAACCCTGAAAGTTGAGTTAAATCTATTCTAATAACAGTTCACCCTCTATCTAAGCGGCAATCCGAGATTTCCGGTACAGCAGCGGAGGGCTCACGATTTTTTCCGATCCGCGAAGTCCTGGAGCGATTCCTGCCGTTCCTTGGTCGATACGCAGGCCAGACAGGCCTCGACTTCAAAATCCATGATCGCCTCCAGGCTGGCTTCGCCCTGGGCCATGGAAAGGCCTTTTTTGATCATTCCGATGGAAAAGGCGGAGTTCTCGGCGATTTTCCGGGCCATGGCCATGGCCTCATCCATCAAGTGATCGCCCGGCACTGCCCGGTTGACCAGTCCGATCCGTTCGGCCTCCTTGCCGTCGATGAATTCCCCGGTAAAAAGAAGCTCCTTGGCCTTTCCCGGTCCGACCAGCTGCTGCACCAGCCGCATGGCGCCGCCGGTGACCGATGAGGCGACCTTGGCCTCGGGCGATCCGATCTTGGCATCGTCGGCGGCCAGGCGAATATCGCAGGCAAGTGCAAGCTCGTAGCCCGAACCCAGGGCATATCCGTTGACGGCGGCGATGGTGGCCTTTTCGAAGCGAAGGATTTTCCGGGAGGCTTCCTGCAATTCTACCAGGTAGTCCCGGTAGTCTTCGAGACTCCGGGTCTTGGACTCTTTCAGGTCGGCTCCGGTGGAAAAGGCCCGGCCTTCGCCTGTGATGATCAGGGCCTTGATTGCCGCGTCCTGCCGCGCGTCCTGCAGCGCCGCTTGAAAATCGATCCATAGCTGCTTGTTCATGGCGTTGAGCACCTTGGGCCGATTCAGCCGAATCACGGCGACGCCGTCTGTTTTCTCGTAAAGGATGCATTCAAAATTCATGGTTTTTCTCCCTGCAATGGTCGCTTCGTTGATGATGGGCCGCATCGCGGCGGCTGTTTCTTCGTTATGCCATGTAAAGCAGCGACGGATCGGCGGGTCGGGTGTCCGGTCAAAGAAGAAAAAAGAGCCCGGCGGCACGATCTATAAATCCCTAGCAGGTGGAGGCAAGGACGTCAAGCGACCTGAGGCAAGGTGGGGGCTGACAACAGAAGCGCCGCCGGAAGGATTGCGATTGAACGAGCAGCAAATGAGGAATTTTATCAGGAATCGAGCAGGAGCATGGTGGACGGATCGAGCAGGATCGAAAGCTCCTTGGTGTCGCTGTTTGCGCCTTTCAAGGCGTTCACGTGGATTTCCTGGCCTTCGGGCTGAAGCTGGAGAACGACGTCGAACAGGTCGAACACCGGCGCCAAGGGGACCGGAACGCCGTCAGGGCCCGGATCTTCGTGGCGATGGGTCCGCACCGTGAACCACACCTGAAAATCGTTTTCCCGGCAAAACTGCTTGAGTCCGGAAAGCTGGGGCCCAAGGTCTTTGTCAAAAGGCAGTCCGTCGATGATGATCAGCCGGGGCGAGAAAATGCCCTGTTCGGACAGGTTGTTGAGTCGTTCCTCGAGGATGGGGGCGCTGAACCCTTCGACCCGGAACGTCATGATGAACCGATGGGGAAGAATTTCCTCCCAGAGATGATCCATGGGCTGTACCCGGTACTTTTCGGAAAGGCGCCGGAATACTTCCCTGTACCATAGATCGACCTTTCGGACCGGATCGGTTAGGCTGATATGAAGGACATTTTTGCCCCGGAGCTGATTGTACAAGGCGATTTGCACCAAAAAGGCGGTTTTCCCGACTCCGGCCCTGGCAGTGACGGCGCAAAAAGCCCCGGACTGGAGAAGCGCCTCGTCGGTGCCGATCAGTTTCAGGGGATTCCGGAGAATCAAATCCTTTTTCAGCATGACAAAACTCCTTTCTTTCAGTGAGATGACCCGTCCGGTAGCGGGAGGAGGCGGTTGCCGGCGGGCCCGATAGCCGGCATGGCCTCCGCCAATGCCGCCGATTCTTGTCCGGCCGGCAGAGGACGCCTGGCGTCCTGGCAGCAACCGGGTATTTGCCTTCAGATCAGGCAACGTGCTGCTTGGTCTCGGCCGCCTTTTTCGCCAGCTCCTCGGCAATGAATTTGGGCACCTCTCGGTAGGTGGCAAACTCCATGGTGAACTGGGCTTTTCCCTGGGTGAGGGACCGAAGCACGGTGGAGTATCCGAACATTTCAGAGAGCGGAATTTCAGCTTCGATGACGCTCATGACCCCTTCATCCTGGGAGCCGACGATCAGACCGCGCCGCTGGTTCAAGGAGCCCATCACCGAGCCCTGAAATTCGTTGGGGGTTTCCACCACGACTTTCATGATCGGTTCGTGAATCACCGGCTTGGCCCTGCCGTATACCTCGCGAAACGCGCCTTTTGCCGCCGCCTTGAATGCCATATCCGATGAATCCACGGAGTGGGAGGCGCCGTCGTTGAGGACGACTTTGACGCCCGTGACAGGATATTCCATCTTCGGGCCTTTGGCCATGCATTCTTTGAAGCCCTTTTCCACGGCCGGAATGTACTGGGTCGGGATGGCGCCCCCGGTAACCTTGTTTTCAAAAACGAACTCCTCGCCGGGGACCGGTTCGATCCAGCCGGCCACTCGGCCGAACTGCCCCGCGCCTCCGGTCTGTTTTTTGTGGATATAGTCGAATTCCGCCAACTGGGTGATGGTTTCCCGGTAGCGGACGCGAGGCGCGCCGGTTTTGACCTCTGCCTTGTATTCCCGGCGCATCCGCTCCACGTAAACCTCAAGATGCAGCTCCCCCATGCCCTCGATGATGGTTTCACCGGTCTCGTCGTCCACAAAGCTGCGAAAGGTCGGATCCTCTTTGACGAACCGGTTCAGGGCCTTTGCTATGTTCATCTGGGCATTGTTGTCCTTGGGGACGATGGCCAGGGAGATGACCGGATCCGGGACGTACATCGAGGTCATGCTGATGTTCAAACCGGGGGCGACGAAGGTGTCTCCCGAAGCGCAGTCGACGCCGAAAAGCGCGCCGATAAAACCGGCCTGAATCGATTCGATGTCCTCCATCTGGTCGGCGTGCATCCGCACCAGCCGTCCGATCTTTACCTTGTTTCCGGTCCGGACGTTGATGACCGTATCCCCCTTGCTGAGGCTGCCCTGGTAGACCCGGATGTAGGTGAGCTGGCCGTATTGGCCTTCTTCCAGCTTGAAGGCCAGGGCCACGACAGGGGCCTTGGGGTCGGCCACAAGCTCCACCGGGGCCTCGTCATGGGCCATGTCGAGGCCTTCGTTTCGAACGTCCCTGGGGCAGGGAAGAAAGCGGGCGACGCCGTCTAAAAGCGGCTGAACGCCCTTGTTTTTATAGGCCGACCCCATGAAAACGGGGGTCAGCTCCCGGGTCAGGGTGCCTTTTCGTATGGCTTCGTAGATCAGGCGTTCTTCGATCTCTTTTTCCTCGAGGATCGCCTCGGTCAATTCGTCTGAAAAAATCGAAACGGCGTCCAGCAGCTCCTCGCGCTTCTCACGGGCCTCGTCGAGAAGTTCTTCGGGGATCGGCCCGCTGTTGACCGCTTCTCCGTGGGCGCCCTCGAAGGTGAGGCCTTTCATGGTCACCAGATCCACGACGCCCTGGTGCTCGCCTTCCAACCCTATGGGGATCTGCATGGCAACGGCGTTGTGGCCGAGCTTTTCCCGAAGCTGTCGAATGACGCGGGCCGGGTTTGCGCCGCTTCGGTCGCATTTGTTGATGAAAGCGATCCGGGGAACCCGGTAGCGCTTCATCTGCTGGTCGACGGTGATGGACTGGGACTGAACGCCGCCGACGGAGCACAGCACCAGCACCGCTCCGTCGAGCACCCGCAGGGAGCGTTCCACCTCGATGGTGAAATCGACGTGGCCCGGCGTGTCGATGATATTGATCTCATGGTTGTTCCATTCGCAGAAGGTCGCCGCCGAGGCAATCGTGATGCCCCGCTCCTTTTCCAGCTCCATGGAATCCATCGTCGCCCCGACACCGTCTTTTCCCCTGACGTCGTGGATCGCGTGAATCCGCTTCGTGTAAAAGAGAATCCGCTCGGTGAGGGTGGTCTTGCCTGAGTCGATGTGGGCGCTGATGCCGATGTTTCTGATGTTTTCGATGTCGCCTTTCATGGTCTCTTTCCTTGCTGCCGGCGTCGTCCAAAATGGCCGGAACCAATCTATTCTATCCTCTCATCGGTGGATGAGTCAAAACCGCCGCCCCGACGCATTTGCCGGGATAAAAAAATCCCTCGCCCAAATGCGAAGGATTTTCGCGGCGCATCTATAACAGGAGGCGGATAGATAATGACGAACCCTTTGTTTGTCAAGTTTTTTTCCTGTTTTGCGCCAGCCGATCTCAAAAATCCGGGACACCGCCGAAGGGGGAGTTCAGCTGGATTTTTTCGGAAAGCTCCAGGCCAAGGCCTCGAGCATCTTTTGACGGAACCAAAATCCCCAGTGACAGTTCCGGCTTGCCGCCGGGGCGGCGATGGTGTATCAGGGCAGCGCCGCCGGTTGCCGTCGAAACATCGCTGCAACTCAACTTGATCGAATTGGAACCTGGAAAGGACGATCGACCCGTGACGCCGATAGATGATCTTCGGGGGCGAGAAACGCTGAAAAAAGGCGCTGCCGCGGCCTGGCCGATCTGCCTCGGTTATATCCCGATCGGGCTGGCCTTCGGGGTGCTGGCCCAGAAGATCGGGCTCAGCCCGGTTCAGATCGGCCTGATGTCTTTGCTGGTCTTTGCCGGCAGCGCCCAGTTCATCGCCGTGTCGATGCTCGCTTCGGGAGCGTCGGCAGCTTCGATCATCGCCACCACCTTTATGGTGAACCTTCGCCACCTGCTGATGAGCTCCTCTCTGGCCGTGTATCTGGTGGGCCGTCACCGGGCGATTCTGTCGCTGTTTGCCTACGGCATCACCGATGAAAGCTACGGCGTGAACCTGGACAAATTCCGTTCGGGAAACTGGGGCATCGGTCCGGCCCTGGCCCTGAACCACACGGCCAATATCGTCTGGGTGCTCAGCACCGCCGCCGGCGGCTACGGCGGGCAGTTCATTCCGCCCGGCGCCTTTGGAATCGATTTTGCCCTGACCGCGATGTTCATCTGCCTGCTCGTGTTTCAGCTCCGGGACCGGCGCAGCGTGATCGCCGCTGCGATCTCCGGGATCGTAGCCGTTCTGCTGTCGGTCCTCATCCCCGGAAATCTGTATATCGTCCTGGCCTCGGTCGCTGCAGCCACTGCCGGTCTGCTGGTCAGGCCCGCCGGGACAAAGGAGGTGTGATGTCCGGCTCCGAGTACCTGTTCATCATCGCGGCAATGGGGTTGGTCACCTATATTCCCCGATGGGCGCCGGTTTTTTGGCTGACCCGTCGTCCCATGCCCCAGTGGCTCGTTCAATGGCTGGAGCTGATTCCGGCGGCCATTTTGAGCGCCCTGCTGGTTCCGGTGCTGGTCACCTCGGGCCAGCCCCGGCAGATCGATTTCGGACGGCTGGACCTGCTGGTGGCCCTGCCCACCTTTTTGTTCGCCTTGAAAACCCGCTCTCTTGGAGGAACCGTGGTATTTGGCATGGCCCTTTATTGGCTGGTGGACAAGCTGATGTGATCCGCCAAAAATCTTGACTTTCCAACAGTTCCCTGTTTGAAACGCAGCAGAAAAAAGCGTCGCAACAAGGAATTCGGAGCTAAAGCCATGGATTTGAGTCGGCACTGTCCTGAAAAACTGAGCACCGCTGAAGAGGCGATCTCCCGGATCAAGCGGGGAAGCCGCATATTCATCGGGACAGGATGCGGGGAGCCCCAGCACCTGATCGAAGCCATGATCAAAGATACTTCCCTTCAGGACATCATGGTCTATCAGATGCTCTCTTCGACCTTTTCCCGGTATGTCAACGAAGAGGCTTTTCTCCGGCGGTTTTCCCTCAAGCTGTTTTTCATCAGCCGCAAAATGCGCGCCGCCGCCTTCGAAGGAAAGATCGACTACGTCCCCGCCTACCTTTCTCAGATTCCTAAGCTGTTTGCCAGCCATCGGATCGGTCTCGACGTCGCCTTGATCCAGGTGAGCCCTCCGGACCGGCACGGCTTCTGCAGTTTAGGCGTTTCGGTGGACATCACCCGCTCCGGCATGGAAAACGCCGAGCTGGTCATTGCGCAGGTCAATCCGAACATGCCCAGAACCTGGGGAGACAGCTTCATTCACGTGGACGATATCGACGTGTTCGTCCTGCACGAGGAACCCCTCGTGGAGGACATTCCGGCGGCGGTGGATCCGGAAGTCGCCCGCCGCATCGGCATGTATGTCTCCCAGCTGGTCGATGACGGGGCCACTCTTCAGATCGGCTTCGGCAACCTGCCCAACGCCATTTTGCCCTATCTGGAAGGAAAAAAAGACCTGGGAATCCACACCCAGCTGATCACCGACGGATTGATCCCCCTGTTTGAAAAGAAGGTGATCACGAACCGGAAAAAATCCCTCCTGCCCGGAAGGGCGGTGGCCTCCCTTTGCATGGGCTCCGCGCGCCTTTATCGATACGTGGACAACAATCCGATGTTTTATTTCCGGTCCTCGGAATTCGTCAACGACCCCCTGGAAATCGCGAGAAACGACAATCTGGTGTCGATCAGTTCGGCCCTGGAGGTGGACCTGACCGGCCAGGTCTGCACCGATTCGATGGGGCGCCTTTTTTACAGCGGAATCGGCGACCAGGTCGATTTTATCCGGGGAAGCGCCATGTCCAAGGGCGGATTTTCCATCATCGCCATGCCTTCCACCGCCCAGAACGGCAAGGTCTCCCGCATCGTTCCCCACCTGAGCCAGGGGGCCGGAGTCGCAACCACCCGGGGGGACGTCAATTTCGTGATCACCGAATACGGCATTGCAGAGCTCAAGGGAAAGGCCATATCCCAGCGGGTCATGGAGCTCGCCCAGATCGCGCATCCCAAGTTCCGCAAGGACCTTGTCGAAGTGGCCAAGTCGGGCCACTATATTTTCGGCGATCAGCTTCCGCCGATACAGGACGATCTGCTTTTTCTGGAAGGGTACAAAAGCACCTTGAGGCTGAAAAACGGCCGGATGGTGGAGTTCAGGCCGCTGCTTCCCTCCGATGAATTCGCCTATCGGAACTTTTTCTACTCCCTTCAGGAAAGGTCGATTTACTACCGCTTCTTTCACAAGATGAAGAGCTTCTCCCACGAAGTCGTCCAGAGACACTGGGCCAGCGTCGACTACCGCAAGAACATGTCCGTCATCGGGCTGGTGCAGCGCGGCGGCCACAAGGAGATCATGGCCATCGGCTCTTACGCCCAGGCGGAGTCGGGACGGGCGGAAGCGGCGTTTGTCGTGCGCGAAGACTTCCAGGGAATGGGCGTGGCCTCCTACCTGCTGAAGGTGCTTCAGCAGATCGCCATGGAAAACGACTATTCGGGCTTTTCCGCAACCGTGCTTTCCGAAAACACGGCGATGATTCACGTGTTCAAAAAGCGCTATCCCAACGCCCGGATCCGGAGAGAAAGCGGCGGGGAATTCACCGTTGTCATGGATTTCGACGACGCGGTCGAACCGCCGGAGCAAGAAGACGCCTGCGTCTGCAGATAAATCCGCTGCGCGGATTTATAAGCGAAAATGCAGGGATCGGGACGCGACGGGATGGAGATCGGATCTACTGACTGGAAGCGGTATCTTCGCCGGGGCGCCGAAGCCCTGGATATCGCCGTCACCGGCGAACAGCTCGACGCGTTTGCACTTCATGCCGGGGAGCTTCTTTACTGGAACCGACGAACCAACCTGACCGCCATCACCGACCCGGCGCAGGTGGCGGTCAAGCACTTTGTCGATTCCCTGGTGCCGGCGCGCTTTATCGCAGATGATGCGGCGGTGTTGGACATCGGCTCCGGCGCCGGATTTCCGGGCATTCCGTTGAAGGTGGCCCTGCCGAATCTGAAGGTTTCGCTGGTCGATGCGATCCGGAAAAAAATCACTTTTCTGGGGCACGTGATCCGGCTTCTGGGGTTGACCGATATCCATGCGGTTCATTTTCGAACCGGGCCGCCGGTGTCGGTCGATCAGGCCCGGGCGGTTTTAGGAAAGGGCTATGACGTCGTCATCAGCAGGGCCCTGGGGTCGCCCGAGGCGCTGGCCCCCATGGCCTTGCCGCTGCTCGGCGAAAATGGCATGATCGTTTCGATGCGCGGAAAGGCGGTGCCGGCTTCAAAAGCCGTCGGCATGCGCATCGGGCCGCTGATCGTTGTCGACGCCTGCGACTACCGGCTGCCCTACGACGGGCCGGGCCGGAGCCTGTGGTGCCTGAAAGCGGCCCGATCACATCGCTGACGCGATTGTATCGATGAAAGAAAACTTCTGTCACAGGGAGAAATAGAAAAAATGGGCGACCGCGTTTGGATCTCAGTTGGAAGATTCGTTGTTTTTCTGATCGTGCTCCTGTTCTGTACCGCGTCTGCAATGGGGTCGGATCAATTCGTTCCGGCAGGGGATAAGGCCCCGGACCAGGAGAAGCGGTCCTGCATCCAGGAGGTGGACGGCTACGCCTACCTGTCCGAGGAGAAGACCCTTTCCCAGATTCGTTCGGCGGCCTTTGCCAACGCCAAACGGCAGGCCGTTGAAAACGCCCGCACCTTCATCCGCTCCAAGACCCAGGTGGAAAACTTCGAACTCAAATCCGACAAGGTCATGGCCAGCACCGAAGGGGCGGTGAGGGTGCTGGAACAGAAGGACTTGGGCATCGAAGACAACCAACGCTACCATGTCTGGATCAAGGCCGAGGTGGAATACGATCTGCAGCCCCCCGGCCCGGATTCTGAAACCGCGGAGGCCGGCGTCCTCGCCGGAAACAACGGGCCGCTTACCGTGCGGGTCTGGACCTCCCAGAAGACATACCGGCAGGGGGAGGCCATTGAAATCTTTTTGCAGGGAAACCGCAGCTTCTACGCCCGGATCGTGGATATCACCGCCGCCGGCGATATCATCCAGCTGCTTCCCAACGCCTACCGGAGCATCAACCGCTTCGAGGCGGGGACGGTCTACAAGATACCGGATGAGGGCGACCGGTTCTCCCTGGAGGTTTCTCCCCCCTACGGGGTGGATCAGATCGTGGTGTATGCCTCGGAGGCCCCCCTGGGGGAGGTCGACATGGAATCGGTGGGCCAGGGACTCGGAAAATACCGTGGATCGCGGGAGTCTTTTTCGATCCGGACCCGGGGAATCACCGTTTCGGCAACCGGCCCGTTATCGGCTCCCGGCCCGGCGCCGGCCGGGGCCGAATTCTACGAAGCCGTGTGGAACCTGGAGACCCGGCCATAGTATGCTGGGAAGCTGGGAGGACCCGGCTTTGGGTTAAGCCCGGAGGGCATGAATCCCTGTAGTTGTCTTAAATCCGAAATTCGAATTTTTTCGCTTCGGCCCAAAAGGCAGAGCCAATTGCCTCTGACCTGGTCCTGAGGACCAGGATTGTGAAACTGCATTCAAAACGCCTGCTCCGGGCAAAGCCGGAGCGGGCGTTTTTTTATTCGATGCCCTGATGATACTCTTGCAGGGACTTGACTTTCCCCTTTCCCTGCCGCCGGGCGGAAATTCCCTTGGCAGCGGCCAGGGCTGCCGCCGTGGTGGTGATGTTCGAGACTTTGTAGCGGATCGCCGTTTTCCGGATGTAGGAGTCGTCGTCCTGGCTTTCTTTGCCGCTGGGGGTGTTGATCACCAGCTGGATTTCTCCGTTTTTGATGGCGTCGACGATGTCCGGACGGCCGTAGCCGAGTTTGCGAATCGGTTCGGCGGCGATGCCGTTTTCAGCCAGAAAGGCGCGGGTGCCGTCGGTGGCGTAAATCCGAAAGCCGAGTTCGCGGAAAAGCCGGGCAGGCTCCAGCGCGCTCGGTTTGTCTTTGTCAGCGACGGTGATCAGGACGGCGCCCTCCAGGGGCAGGGGAACCTGAGTTGCCGACTGGGCCTTGAAAAAGGCCATCCCCGCAGAATCGGCCATCCCGAGGACCTCTCCGGTGGAGCGCATTTCCGGCCCGAGGACCGGATCCACTTCCGGGAACATGTTGAAGGGAAACACCGCTTCCTTGACCCCGAAATGGGGGATCGACCGCCGCTTCAGATCGAAATCGGCCAGGGATTTTCCCAGCATGATCCGGGTGGCGATCCGGGCCATCTGGATGTTGCAGACCTTTGACACCAGGGGAACCGTACGAGACGCCCGGGGGTTTGCCTCCAGGATGTATACGGTGTCGCTGGCGATGGCATACTGGATGTTCATCAGGCCGACAACGCCCAGTTCCACCGCGATCTTGCGGGTGTATTCGTAGATCGTGTCGATGTGTTTGTCGGGGATGCCCACCGGCGGGATCATGCAGGCCGAATCTCCGGAATGAACCCCGGCCAGTTCGATGTGCTCCATCACCGCCGGCACGAAGGCGTCGGTGCCGTCGGCGATGGCATCGGCTTCGGCTTCGATGGCATTTTCCAGGAACTTGTCGATGAGAATCGGCCGCTGCGGTGAAACCTCGACGGCGGCGGTCACGTACTCTCTGAGCATCTCCTCGTCGAGCACGACTTCCATAGCCCTTCCCCCCAGAACATAGGAGGGCCGGACCATAAGGGGATATCCGATTCGCTCGGCGCTGGCCAGGGCCTCGTCAAGATTGCTGGCCATGTCCGATTCCGGCTGGGGAATGCCCAGCTTGCGCATGGTCTGCCGGAAGCGGTCGCGATCCTCGGCCAGGTCGATGGTGTCCGGGGAAGTGCCCAGAATCCGGACCCCGGCTTCTTCCAGCTCCCGGGCGATGTTCAGGGGAGTTTGCCCGCCGAACTGGACGATGACCCCCTCGGGCTTTTCCTTTTCGTGGATGCTCAGCACGTCTTCGACGGTCAGCGGTTCGAAGTAGAGCTTGTCGGAAGTGTCGTAATCGGTGGAGACCGTCTCCGGGTTGCAGTTGACCATGATCGACTCGAATCCGGCCTCCCGGATGGCCAATGCGGCGTGAACGCAGCAGTAGTCGAATTCGATTCCCTGGCCGATCCGGTTCGGGCCGCCTCCCAGCACCATGATCTTTTTGCGGCCGCTGACCGGCACCCGGTCCTTTCCATTGTAGGTGGAGTAATAATAGGCAGCGTCTTTGACGCCGCTGACCGGCACCGGCTCCCAGGACTGGACGATCGAAAGAGAGATCCGCCGGCGGCGGATCTCGGCTTCGGGAAGCTGGAGAAGAAAGGATAGGTACTTGTCGGAAAATCCGTCTTTCTTGGCCCGGCTCAGCAGCTCATCGGGCAGGCTCCCACCGCGGTGGACGAGAATTTCCTCTTCCAGGTCGACCAGTTCCTTCATCTGCTCGATGAACCAGGGCTTGATGTGGGTCAGTTCATAAAGCTCCTCGACGGGGGCGCCTTTCCGAAGGGCCTCGTACATAAGAAAATGGCGCTCGCTGGAGGGAAACCGAAGCATTCCCATCAACTCGTCGAGGGGCTTTTGATGAAAGTTTTTGACGAATCCGAGGCCGTACCGGTTTTTCTCCAGGGAGCGGATCGCCTTTAAAAAGGCCTCCTTGTAGGTCTTGCCGATGCTCATGACTTCGCCCACCGCCCTCATCTGGGTGCCGAGCTTGTCTTCCACGCCCTTGAATTTTTCAAACGCCCACCGGGCGAACTTGACCACCACGTAGTCGCCCGAAGGAGTGTACCGGTCCAGGGTCCCTTCCCGCCAATAGGGGATTTCATCCAGGGTCAGGCCGCCGGCCAGCATCGAGGAGACCAGGGCAATGGGAAAGCCGGTGGCTTTGGACGCTAGGGCCGAGGATCGCGAAGTGCGGGGATTGATTTCGATGACCACCACGCGGCCGGTTTTCGGGTCGTGGGCGAACTGGATGTTGGTGCCGCCGATGACTTCGATGGCCTCGACGATGCGGTAGGAGTATTCCTGCAGCCGGCGCTGGATCTCGGGGTCGATGGTAAGCATCGGGGCGGTGCAGAAGGAGTCTCCGGTATGGACGCCCATGGCGTCCACGTTTTCGATGAAACAGACCGTGATCATCTGGTTTTTCGCGTCCCGGACCACTTCAAGCTCGAGTTCCTCCCAGCCCAGCACCGATTCTTCCACCAGGACCTGGTTGACCAGGCTGGCCGACAACCCCCGCTGGGCGATGGTGAGCAGTTCCTCCCGGTTGTAGACGAGCCCGCCGCCGGTCCCGCCCATGGTGTAGGCAGGGCGGATGACCACCGGATAGCCGAGCCATTCGGCCACGGCTTCGGCGTCTTCAACCGTAGTGACCGTCCGGCTTTTCGGCATTTCGATGCCCAGCCGCTCCATGGTCTCCTTGAAGGCGGTTCGGTCTTCTCCGCGCTGAATGGCGTCGACATTGACTCCGATCAGCTTCACGCCGAACCTGTCCAGCACCCCGGTGCGGGCCAGCTCCGAAGAAAGATTGAGGCCGCTTTGGCCGCCGAGATTCGGCAACAGGGCGTCGGGCCGCTCTTTTTCGATGATATCGGTGAGCACCCGCAGGTTCAGCGGTTCGATATACGTAAAATCGGCCATTTCCGGATCGGTCATGATCGTGGCCGGATTCGAGTTCACCAGGATGATTTCATAGCCAAGACTCCTCAGTGCCTTGCAGGCCTGGGTGCCGGAATAGTCGAATTCGCATGCCTGGCCGATGATGATCGGCCCGGATCCGATGATCAGCACCTTCCGGATGTCCCCTCGTTTGGGCATAACGGCTCCTTTTGGATTCGTGCTGCGGCATGGGCGGTTGCCGCCCGCATCGTTTTAGGTGTTTCGCGAAGCGCGAAACTTTTGTAAGATAAAGGTAGCGTTTTGTTAGAATGGCTGGAAACCAGCGGAAAGATATTCGCCTGGATAACGACGGCTTTCTTATCTTGGGAAAACCACAAAGTCAACCGCCGGAAGCAGACGGATTGCTTCCGAGGCGGCACCGGTCGGGGGAATCCGATTCAAGCGGCAACGGCGGCGAGGAAAGATACCCGGCCGTCTCTTCGGCTTGGCTATATCGACACAACCCAAGGAGGTCTCCATGGCAGGAAAGAAGTGGGTATACATGTTCGATGAGGTCGACGAGGCCCAGGCGGCGGTCGGCGGGTCCTGGGATGCGGTCAGGGGACTGTTCGGCGGAAAGGGAGCCAACCTGGCCGATATGGTGCGAATCGGACTTCCGGTGCCGCCGGGATTCACGGTGACCACCGAAGCCTGCCTTGCCTATCTGGATTCCGGAGGACGTTTACCGGAGGGGATGTGGGAGCAGGAGCAAGAGGCGTTGAAGGCCGTCGAAAAGCAGGCCGGCAAGCGGTTCGGCGATCCGAAAAACCCGCTTCTGGTTTCTTGCCGCAGCGGGGCCAAGTTTTCCATGCCCGGGATGATGGACACTGTTTTAAACATCGGCCTCAACGACGAGACCGTTGAAGGCATGGCGGCGCTGACCGGAGACGAGCGTTTCGTGTTGGACGCTTACCGGCGGTTGATCCAGATGTTTGGAACCGTGGTTTCCGGCATCGCGGACGAACCCTTCGAGCAGGTGCTCACCGAGGTGCGCCAACGCGCCGGCGTAGAGAACGAGGCGCAGCTCACCGCAGAAGACTGGAAAACCGTGGTCGGCCGGTTCAAGACCATCTATCGCCGTCATTCCCACCACTATTTCCCGAAAGACCCTTACGACCAGCTTCGGATGGCCACCGAAGCGGTTTTCAAGAGCTGGAACGGCAAGCGGGCGGTCGACTACCGGACCGCCGCCGGCATTGCCCACGATCTGGGCACGGCGGTCAACATCGTTGCCATGGTCTTTGGAAACATGGGAGACGACTGCGCCACCGGGGTTGCCATGACCCGCAACGGCTCTACCGGGGAAAACCAGATCGAGGGGGACTACCTGCCCAACGCCCAGGGAGAAGACGTGGTGGCCGGCATCCGCACCACAAAAGATCTCTCCGAAATGAAAAAGGATTTTCCCGAGGCCTACAAGGAGTTTGAAGAGATCGCCCGACGTCTGGAGGCCCATTACCGGGATATGCAGGATGTAGAGTTCACCATCGAGAAGGGCAAGCTGTGGATGCTCCAGACCCGGGACGGGAAAAGAACCGCCCAGGCGGCGGTGCGCATCGCCGTGGACATGGTCGAAGAAGGACTGATCGAAAAAGACGAGGCGGTGCTCCGGCTGACTCCGGAACAGGTGGACTTCTTCCTCCATCCCCAGTTCGATCATGCCGCGCAGGCCGAGGCGCGCAGCAGCGGACGGATGCTCGGCCACGGGCTGAACGTGTCTCCGGGCGCCGCCTGCGGGATGGCGGCCCTCACGGCGGATCTGGCAGAGGCCTGGGTCAAGAAAGAGGGAAAGGACGTTATCATGGTCCGGCCCGAAACCAAGCCCGACGATGTTCACGGCATGCTCGCCGCAAAGGGAATCCTTACCAGCCGGGGCGGGCGAACCAGCCACGCCGCCCTGGTGGCCCGACAGTTCGGCAAACCGGCGGTGGTCGGCGCATCGTTTTTACATATCGATATGGGAAAGCGACAGATTCGGGCCGGAGAAACCGTGATCAAAGAAGGAGACTGGGTTTCCATCGACGGGACCACCGGCCAGGTCTACGTCGGAAAGCTCGACTCGGTGATCCCCGACATCCAGGATGCATGGCTGATCAAGCTGCTGGGGTGGGCCGACGAGTTCCGGCGCCTTGGGGTGTGGGCCAACGCCGACTATCCGGAAGACGCCAAACGGGCTCGGGATTTCGGGACCCAGGGGATCGGGCTTTGCCGAACCGAACACATGTTTTTCGAATCCGAGCGGCTCCCCTTCGTGCAGAAAATGATCATGGCCGAACTGCCCGTGGAGCGCCAGGAGGCCTTAAACCAGTTGCTGCCGTTTCAGCGGGAGGACTTTGCCGGGCTATTCAAGGCCATGGACGGTCTGCCGGTGATCATCCGGCTGATCGATCCGCCCCTTCATGAATTCTTGCCGAGCCGGATCCAGCTGCTCAAGGACCTTTCCGACCTGAAGATCAGGCTCCAGCACGCAGGCGACCTGTCCGAGATCGACGAGCTGATCGAGCAGGTGCGCATCAAGGAAAACATTTTGCGGCAGGCGGAAATCCTGCATGAAGACAACCCGATGCTCGGGCTGCGGGGAGTCCGGCTCGGCATCCACATCCCGGAGCTGACCCTGATGCAGGTTCGGGCCATCTTCGAGGCCGCCTGTCAGGCGGCCAAGGAAGGAGTGGATGTGCATCCGGAGGTGATGATTCCCCTTACCGCCCACGTCAACGAGCTGAGGGTGCAGCGAAAAGCACTGGAGGCCGAGGCCCGAAAGGTTATGGACGAGCAGGGCATGGAGATCGACTACAAGTTCGGCACCATGATCGAAATCCCCCGGGCTGCGCTGACGGCGGAGGAGATCGCCGGGGAGGCCGAATTTTTCTCCTTCGGCACCAACGATCTGACCCAGACCACCTTCGGCATCTCCAGAGACGACGCCGACACCGGTTTTCTGATCGAATACATGGAAAAGGAGCTCCTGCCCCACAATCCATTTGCCACCATCGACCTCGACGGGGTCGGAGAGCTGATGCGGCTGGCCGTAACCCGAGGTAGAAAGGCCAAGCCCGACCTGGAATGCGGGATCTGCGGTGAACACGGAGGCGATCCCCAATCGATCCGCTTCTGCCACGAGATCGGCTTGAACTATGTCTCCTGCTCTCCGTTCAGGGTGCCGATCGCCCGACTGGCCGCAGCCCATGCGGCCCTGAAGGAAAGCAAGTAAATCGCTGGCGCGATTTACTCACTTGGAGTTTAATAGGGAGCCGCTTTTTGATATTACCTGCGGCGCAGCCGCCCAATTCATAAAATCGCGCAGCGATTTTATGAATAGCTGGATCCATCCCAGCAGTGGGTGCACAGCTTTTCCTTGGGAAGCCCCACGGCGTCGACCAGGTCCTCCAAGCGCTGGTATTTCAGCGAGGTGAGGCGGAGCCTGAGGCGGATCCGGTCGACCATGGCCAGATTCTGCTCCGAGCCGGCCTGGGCATAGAGATTCAGGTTGCGGTCTTCTTCTCCCTCCACCTCCTTGATCGCCTTTCGGCCCGCCAGGTCAAGGGTGGAGCGGGACGTGGAAAAGTTGATAAATTCACATGGATGGATCAGCGTCGGGCAGGCCACCCTCATGTGCACTTCCAATGCGCCGCAATCGTAGAGATTTTGTACGTTGTCCTGGAGCTGGGTTCCCCGGACGATGGAGTCTTCGCAGAAAAGCAGCCGTTTTCCTTCGATGAGGGCCTTGACCGGAATCAGCTTCATCTTGGCCACCAGGTTTCGCTGCTGCTGAAACTGGGGCATGAAGCTTCGCGGCCAGGTGGGGGTGTATTTGACAAACGGGCGCAGGTAAGGGATCTTCCGTTGGTTGGTGTACCCTAGGGCATGGCCGATGCCCGAGTCGGGAATGCCGCCGACAAAATCGATCGAAACATCGTCTTGCCGGGCCAGCGCCGCGCCGCAGCGGTTTCGGACCGACTCGACGTTGATCCCCTCGTAATCGGACGCCGGATACCCGTAATAGACCCATAGAAACGTACAGATCTGCATGCGGTCGCCGGCGGCGCGGAGCTGCTCCCATCCTTCTGCGTCCAGAAACGTGATTTCACCCGGTCCCAGGAAATGATCGACTTCGAATCCGAGGTTCGGAAAGGCGCAGGTCTCCGAGGTGACGGCATAGGCGTCTTCTCCCTTTCCGATCACCAGGGGGGTCCGGCCGAGGCGGTCCCGGGCCGCAAAAAGCCCCTTCTCGGTGAGCAGCAAAAGCGAACAGGAGCCCTCTATCCATTCCAAGGCCTTTTCGATGCCCTTTTCAAAGGAGTTCTCCTCGCAGATCAACATGGCCACCATTTCGGTGGGGCTGGCTCCGGTACCGCTGTTCTCGGCGAAGTGCAGCTTCTTTTTCAGCGCTCTTTCCCGCAGCGCATCGATATTGTTGATTCGGCCGACCGTGACGATGGCAAATGTCCCCAGGTGGGACGCAATGATCAGCGGCTGTGAATCGGTGTCGCTGATCACTCCGATTCCCTTGCTTCCGTGCAGTTTTTTCAAGTCAGGTTCGAACTTTGATCGGAAATAATCGTTTTCGATGTTGTGAATCGACCGGGTGAAGCCCTCGTCGTTATGAAACGAAAGGCCTCCTCGCCGGGTTCCCAGATGGGAATGGTAGTCGGTGCCGTAAAAGACTTCCTGTACGCAATCTTTTTTGGAGACCACTCCGAACACGCCGCCCATGAAATACTCCTGTTTTCTGAATCGAAATCGGTGAATCGGATACCGCCCCATAGCACGCCAAAATCCCTCGGGCAAGCCGCTACCGTCAAACTTTTGTTCAACTTCATTAAATAATTCAATAATCTGCTTGAAAAGAGCCTATGGGATTTGATATCTAGATATTTTGGTTATAGAGAATAGCGTCGCAGCAGCGATTTTATCAACAATGATTCGATTCGGTCGATGCATGCCGCGTGGGGCCGCCGAATCCCGAGCGTGAAAACGCTTGGTCAAGCATCGGGAGGCTGCCATTGGAATATACGCTGGATCAAAAGCAGCTGGATGAAATCGAGGCGATCCTTCAATCCGACTTTATCGAGATGGGGGTTCACTGCGTGTTGATGATCGACATGGCCGGCAACATCATATCGAGCTTGGACAACGGGGAGGTTTCCTTCGATATTTATTCGCTGGCTGCCTTGGCGGCCGGAAACTTCGGTGCCGTCAGCGCCATGGCGAACATGGTCGGGGAAAATGAATTCTCTCTGCTGTTTCACAAAGGACAGGATGAAAACCTCCATTTCAGCCGGGTGACAGGCGAGTTTTTACTGATCACGATTTTCGGAAAAGAGACTTCCCTGGGCTTCTTGCGTCTGAAGGTGGCCGAAGCGATCAAAAAATTCGAAACGATACTCCAGTCCTCCTGACAGCGGCGGACCAACCCTGACCCGCACGATTTCCGGGCTCCGAAAGGTATATCCCTGTGGCGTTCATCAATCTGAAAAAGAAAGAAGTCCAAGCGAAGATTGTATATTACGGGCCGGGACGAGGAGGAAAAACCACCAATCTGGAGTTTATCTACAAGAAGTACAAAAGCCGGATTCCCACGGACATGGTGGCGATCAAGACCCACGGAGACCGAACCCTTTTTTTCGATTTTCTCCCCTTCGACATCGGCACCATCAAAGGGTACAGCGTCCGCATGCAGCTGTACACGGTTCCGGGGCAGGTCAAATACAACGCCACCAGAAAGCTGGTGCTCCGCGGTGTCGACGGCATCGTTTTCGTCGCCGATTCGATGCAGCTGAGAAGAGAAAAGAACGTCCTGTCCCTGAAAAATGCAAGAGAAAATCTTGCGGCGTACAAAAAAGACCTGACCAAAATTCCTTTGGTGATGCAATACAACAAACGGGACCTGGGAGAGCAGGGAATTCCGCTTCTTTCGGTGGAAACCCTCCAGCAGGACTTGAACGCCGATTTGAATGTCCCTTTTTTCGAGGCCAGCGCCCTTGAAGGGAAAAATGTCGTTGAAACACTGAAAAAAATCATCTCTCTGACGATGGCTTCGCTGTCAAAGGATCTTACATAGGAGGAACACTGTGGACGCGGACCGCCCCTCTTCCAATAAAGAAGTCGACGATCAACTCGAATACCTGTTTGCCGAAACGCAAAGCGCAGACGCCGGCTTGGATCCGGAGTCCCAGCCCGGGCCGCTGAGAGACTTGAAGGCGATTTTCCTTGCAGTCGACTGGGAGATCAACGACGATATCATGAACGCGCTGCTTCGGCAGATCGACGCCTTGAAAAATACGTTCAGCGGCGATCGGATCATGATGCTGTTTCTTCAGCTGCTGGAGGCCGTCGGAAAGTATGTGAAGGGGAAAAAGGCCCATGCCCATCCGGATGCGATCAAGCTGCTCAACTCCATCTACACCAGCCTTGAAATTGTTTCCCTGTCCAAGGGGATGACCGATGCAGAGCGCAAAAAGATCCTGCGAATCGAGGTAAATCGGTTCCAGCGGCTCAAGGACAAACTGGCCCGGAAAAAGGCGGTGGAAAAAGCCGCCGCCCTTCCGAAAAAGGACGCACCGGGAGAATCGCCGCCAGAAGAGATTCCTCCGGCGCTTCGATATGTGCTCCAGGAAGTGCGGAAGGTGATTCGGGAAGAATTTGCCGCCTTCAAAGCAGAATTCAAGTCCTGATCCGGAGGGCGCATGAACACACTCCCTGACCAGCTGGCGTCGGTGGTCTTCCAGCGGGTGATCCGTGAAGACATCGGCCAGGTGTCGTTGGACACCCAGACCCTTAATTTTTTCGTGGAGGTCGACGGCAAGAAGACGGCCGAAGAAATCGCCGCAAAGATCGGCGTCGATTACGATAAAAGCAGGGCGATCGCCGAAAAGCTCCTCAGGCTGAAGCTGATCGAACCGCTGCAGCCGTCGGAAAGGGTCGTCGATGCCGACTTTATCGACTACTTGCAGCGGCAGCTTTCCATGGCCATCGGTCCGATTGCCGGCGTCATTCTCGAAGACACACTGGCTGATCTGGGTCATTCCTCCGACGCCTTGCCGGTGCACCGGGCAGCCGAACTGGTAGAGCTGCTGGCCCGGGAGATCCAGCGCGATGAACAGCGCATCGAATTCAAGCAAAGATTGGTAAAAATGATCATGCAGAAAGGATACTCGGCCTGATGATTGTATTTTGCGAAGAATGTGGGAAACGTTATCGAATCGATCCCGCCAAAATCAAGGGTGAAAGCGCCCGTCTGAAGTGCAAGGCGTGCGGCCATGTGATCACGGTCAAACGGCAGGAGCCGCCGCCGGAAGCAAAAGCGTCTCCTGGGACCGAATTCCAGACCCCGCCGCCGCCCCCGGAAATCGCGGCGGCGCAAAAACCCGCCGAGCCGGAGACGGCGCAAAAGGCGCCCGAGACGCCGGAAAAGGAACCGGCACCGAAAAAACGAAAAGGCAAATTCCGCTTCGGCTTGACGGCAAAGGTCTTTTTGACCATGCTGCTGGTCAGCCTGGTGCCGCTGATCGCCCTGGGCGTGGTGGCCTATCAGCAGGCTGACACCCAGATTCATGCCGACAGAGAGGAGCTTGCCGGCGCCATCGCAGAGGGCCTTGCCAATCACGTGGATGAGTGGGTCGACAAGAATCTGCGGGTGCTTCAGGCGCTTGCCCAAATGCCTGAAATCCAGTCGATGAACCGTCTTCGCCAGGAGCCGCTGCTCAAAGCCGTCCACGAAGCATATCCTTGGATGTATCTCGTGTTCACCGTCGACCCCCGAGGGATGAACGTTGCCCGAAACGACGGCAGCGCCCTGCGGGATTACTCCGACCGCCAGTATTACAAGGATGTCATGGCCGGAAAATCCATGGCCTGGCAGACGCTGGTCGGCAAAACCTCCAAGAAACCGGCGGTGGTGTTGGCCGTGCCGATCAAGCGGGGCGAGACCACGGTCGGGGTGATGGCCGAGGCCATGACCATCGACGAAATTTCCAAGAGAATCGCCACGTGGCGGCAGGGCCAGACCGGCCATGCGTTTCTTGTCGATGAGAAGTCAAAGGTGGTGGCCCATCCAAACAAGGCGTTTACGCTGCAGCAGAAAAACCTCAGCGCGCATCCACTCATTGCTGCGGCCAATGCCGGGAAAACCGGGCTTCAGTATTTCACCGACGACACGTCCTACATCGGTTACACGGCCAAAACCCGGTACGGATGGGTTCTGGCCGTGCAGCAGGAGGAACAAGAAGCATTTGCCGTACTGCGGCAGATCTTCATGTTCGGCCTGATCCTGTTCGGCGCGACGATCCTGGCGGTGTTTCTGATCTCTCTGGTCGCCGGGCGCGCCATTACCCGGCCGATCAACCAGCTCACCGATGTCGCCGAGCGGATCAGCCTGGGAGAACTGGATGCCGAAATCAGGGTCAAGTCCAAGGATGAAATCGGCGATCTGGCCGGGGCCATCCAGCGGATGGCCGACAGCATCCGTCTTTCCATCGAGCGGTTGCGGCGAAGGCGCGGCTAATGGTACTGTTTCCAAGAAACAAACCGGTCATCGAAAACCTGAACGGCTACTACGTAGATATCGGCAGGATGCTGGAGCACTACCAGGGCCAGCTGACTTGCGGGGCGGTCCACTTCAAGGCATCCTCCGTGGAGGGAGTGGTTTTTTTCGATGAAAACGAGCCGCTGACAGGCATGGTAGACGGCAAAAGCGGCTTTTTGCACGGAACCGAAGCGGTCGACCATCTGCTTGCCGCCGCCTCCGAGGTCAATTTCACCCTTGGGGTTTACGAAGTCGCCCCGGACACCCTCTATTTCTGGACGAATCTGCCCGAGGCACACCCCATCTACGACAACCTGAGTACCGAGTTCGCGGACCTCAATGCACTGGCCCAGAAAATGAAGTCCGAAGGACTCACCGGCCTCATCGATGTACAGGGGCCCGACCGGTCGGACTCCAGCGTCATTCTTTTCGAAAACGGCCGGGTCGTCGACGTTGCCAGCCCGTTGATCGATCCAGAACTGGTCGATGTCGACCGGCAACTCGAGGCCCTGGTTGCGGCGACGCGAAACCGGGGCGGATCGTTCAGCGTCCGGCAGATTCGTCCCGCGGCCCGGCCCGAGCCTTCAGCATCCGGGTCTTCCACCGGCAAGGACGGCCATGATTTGACGATGCTCGAAGAGCTGATGGACATCTTCGAGCGGGCAGTTGCCTCCCAAAACAAGGATTTTCACAGCCTCTTTCGCCGGCAATGCATCGCGAACGCCGAACGGTTCGATTTTCTCGATCCTTTCGTTGCCGAGTTCGAATACGCGAAAAACAAAATCTCGTTTTCCGGAGACGCCAAACAAGAAGAATTGGCGCGGGGGCTGCTGACCACGCTGACCGAACTGGCCGAAGAGCTGAATATTTCCAATCAGGTGCGTCACGCGCTGCAGAATTGGGAAAAGAAATGGGGTGCTGTTCTCAAACGATACGGGATTTCGCTGTAAACCGAGTGGGGTTTTCGCGCAGGCGCTGCATCACATCCGCGGCGGATCGTTTCCCCGAATGGCACATCGACGGATTCCAATGACGGCCGACGATTTCGGGACAGGTTTTCAAGATTTTCTCGACAGGCTTTCCATCGGGTTTTTTCGAACCTCCATCGAGGGTCAATTGATCCATGGAAACCGCTGCGTTGCGAAGATGTTTGGATTTGACTCTTTCGAGCAGATGAAAAACTACCCGGTGTCCCACTTCTACACGAATAAAAAGGACCGGGGGCGGCTCATCCAGACATTGGCAGAATCCGGCAAGGTGGAAGACCGCAGGATCGAGTTTCGGCGGCGGGACGATGCCCCCATCTGGTGTTCCGTAACCGCCAGCGGCGTGGTTGACGACGAAGGAAACCTGGTGTTTATCGACGGCGCGGTGAGGGACATCACCCATATCGTAAAAAGCCGGCAGGAGCGGCTCAGGCGGGAGCGGTTGCAAGGCGTGCTGGAAATGGCCGGCGGCGTCGTCCATCGGCTCAATCAGCCGCTGACGGTAGTCAACAATCTGCTCAACGAGCTGCTTTCCGATACCCCTCCGGGATCGGCCATGTCGAACAAGCTGCTCCAGATCCGGGAGCAGGTGCAGAAGTTAAACGATATTGCCAGGAAAATCGGCAATATCCGCAAATATAAATCGATGGATTACGTTGCCGGGGTAAAAATCGTCGATATCGACGGTGCCTCTTGATAAAATCGCTCGCGCGATTTTATTATAGTTTCGCTCCGCGAAACGACAACGGAAGAAAAAAGGGTAAAAAAAGATATATAACCGACAAAAAGGTTGGGGGAAGGGCGGCGGGAAAGTTCCCTCACAACCGGCGAACGGTGGAAGTGGGTTGCGCCTGCTGAGCCGGGCACAAAGCGCCGCTTTGCCGACTGGAGACTGCCGTGGCCAAACTCGTGCTGATTGTGGATGATGATCCCGAAATGCTGAGCTCCCTTAAAGAAGGGCTCCAGCGATATCGGGATACTTTTTCGGTCATCACGGCAGACAGCGGCCGAAAAGGGCTGAAACAGATCCGGGAAAAGCCTGTGTCTTTGCTGATTACCGACCTGAAAATGCCGGACATGGACGGCTTTGATCTGCTGGGCCGCGTGATGGAGTCTTATCCGGACATCCCCGTCATTATCATGACCGGCTACAGCACGCCGGAAATGAAACGCCTGGCAGAGCAGGGAGGCGCCGTCGGATACATCGCCAAGCCGTTTCTGGTCGAAGAGCTGGCGCGAAAGATCATTACGGTGCTCCGCAAGGAGTCTGAAGGCGGAACCCTGCATGGGGTATCTTCCGGAATTTTTCTCCAGTTGATCGAAATGGAGGAACGAACCTGCACGATCCGGCTCAAAGAGACGCGGAAGGGACAAAAAGGCGCTCTTTTTTTCAAGGAAGGTGAATTGCTGGACGCCCGCTTCGGGAATATTCACGGCGTCGAAGCGGCCTACGAAATTTTTTCCTGGGACGACGTTTCCATTTCCATCCAAAACGCATGCGCAAGGATCGACCGAGTGATCGAGGAGGATCTTCAGGCGGTCCTGTTGGAGGCCATGAGGCGAAAGGATGAATTTACCGCAGAAGCGCCGGCACAAGAGTCGAAGGACCCTGACTCCCCGACGGCATTCGAGACGGATGACCCTGAAGAGGCATCGGCCGAATCAGGGGATTTGACAAATATCCGGCGCCGGGTCGAAGCCGACCTCGGCGGCCGCGCCGGTATTCAGGAAATGTATCGGGACGAAAAATGGGATGGATTCGTTGCCCGGTTCGATGAGCTGGCCAGGGCGCTGGGAGCGGGAAAACTCAAAGTGGCTCTTCTGGACCAGGGGGTGGGCAATTGTAAGGTGCTGCTGCCGAATGCACCGACAACGGTGATCGAAGTCACCCAGAAATGCCCTCGGGATCGGCTTATCCAGATCCTGGGCCGACAGAGATACGATGGATAACATTTTCAAGGAATTGATGGGCATCAACGGGGTTCGAGGGGCGCTGCTGATCGCTTCCAACGGAAACATCCGCTATCAAAAAACCGGCCAAAAGGGCGCATTCGACCCGGGCAAGGTCGACTGGCCGTCCATGCTCCCGTTTCTGGCCGGTATTCAAGAGGCCGAATTTCTGTGCGAACAGCACCGGATCTACCTTCGAAAAGCAGAAGACGGCTGCCTGGTCGTCTTAATGGGGCAGAAGGCCTCCCCATCGATGGTGCGGCTCAACTGCGATCTGCTTCTTCCCCTGTTGAAGGAAAAAAACAGCTCCAAGGGACTGCGGAGACTCTTCAAACGCTGAGGCAATTGATGCTATGAGTGCAAAAGTCGCATCCAAAATCAAGGAAGCCGAAGTCTACCATTCCATGGGGCTCTATTCGGAGTCGCTGAACGTCTACGAAGAAATCCTGGAAAAGGACGCAAGCCTGGATGACGAAAGCCGGCAGAACATCCAGGAAAAAATCTCCGTTCTCCAGGAAAAGATCGAAAAGCTTCAGAGGCAGGATGCGGCGGCGCTCACCTCCGATGAAATTTCCTTGATCAAGGAGACCCTGGCCCCCAGCCACGGCCAAAGCACCGCACTGGACAGCGCAAACGCCTTCAAGGAGCTCGGTCTATACAGCGACGCGCTGGCTGAATATGAAAGTCTTCTCCAGGAGGACGTCGACCCCGACTCCTTTTTGACGAACATGGTCGACTGCGCCCTGAGAATGTATTCTCCGGAAGAAACCATGAAGCGGCTCCAGAAACTGCTTCAGGGAAAAGACGGGGACAAGAAGGAAAAGGCGGAGCTTTTTTCCGCCATCGGCGCCGAACTGGAAAGCCACGGCCACAGCGCCCCGGCCATGGAAAGCTACGCCGCCGCCCAGGGGCTCGATCCGAAGAACAAAACCGCAAAAGAGCGGCTCAAGGCCCTCAAGGCGAGCATGGCCACGGGCTCCCGCTACGACTATCTCCTCAACCAGAAAATGGTCACCACCGATCAGCTCAAAAAAGCGCTCCAGATGTCCAAAAAGATGAACAAGAGCGTGGAGTCCATCTTGATCGAGCAGTTCCACATCAAAAAAGAG
>JAIPEL010000159.1 GCA_021737185.1 Desulfobacterales bacterium
GGATGTCTTGGGAGGTTTGATCAGGGGGATATCCTCCCAGGGCTTATTCAGTACCCGGGCGTAGAAGAATTTCAAGCCGTAGAGGTCGAGCTTGACCGCGCTCCAGGAGTGGGTGTCCAAAAGTTCGGTAAAATAATCGAGCAACTGGCTTAAGCTGAGATTGTCAATCCTGCAATCGAAATAGTTGCCGATACGCCGGATCGCCCTGGCGTAGGCTTCGATGGTCTTTGGCTGCAGACCGCCTAGTTTGAGGCATTGCATATGTTGCTGGTACTGCTTGCTGAAGTGGGGATCTTGCGGCATGGTGGTGTTCATTGTAACCTCCTCGGTAATGGTTGATGTGGCGGCCTTGCCTTTACCCGGCCGCTTTCTACCTATTACCGAATGAAGTGAGATTACAACATATCCACTATGGACAAGCAGGATCGCTCGGGCCTCGTCTGCCGCGCAGCGGCTTCGTCCAACAAAAGCACTTAGCGGACATCGGCGTTGAGGAGACGCCGGAAAAGGGCTTAGGGGACATTCTATTGGTTTATAATTTTCTTTCCCACTTTTTTAGGTAAGCTGTCGCTTTCATGGCATGCAAAGCCGGAATCGAAAGGCCGCTGCGCTGAATCATGTTTTTTTTCGGCGATTTAGAGCCAATTGGTTTTCACCGAAATTGATTCCGCCAACATGCAGTGGAGGGATCGGTTGATTTTTTTCGGCTTCTAGCGTCATCATCCTGACGGAACACAACCTCTGAAGAACAATACATCTCATGTGCGGCAGATTCGTGGCATTTTCGGCCATCGATGAGATCCAAAAGCACTTTGGAGTCGACCAGCTCCGCGCCGAACAGGTGCAGCCCAGCTACAATGTGGCGCCCACCCAGCAGATTGCCGTTGTTCGCCGTGATGGCGATGAGCGGGTAATGGAAACGATGCACTGGGGGCTGGTGCCTTTTTGGGCAAAAGACCCGTCCATCGGAAGCCGGATGATCAATGCCCGGATCGAGACCGTGGCAGGCAAGCCTTCTTTCAAGGCCGCTTTCAAAAAAAGGCGCTGCCTGATCGTCAACGACGGCTTTTTCGAGTGGACCGGCTCGAAGGGAAACCGGCAGCCCCTTTTTATCAAGCCGGAGGGAGAGGCAGGCCCGTTTGCCTTTGCAGGGCTGTGGGAGGTCTGGAGGGCCAAGGAGGCGCCGGAGGCAGCGCCGCTTCTTTCGTGCACCATCCTGACCATGGACGCATCGGAATCCATCCGGCAGATTCACCACCGGATGCCGGTAATGCTGAAACCGGATTCCTACGCGCTGTGGATCGATCCTGTCGAGATCGCCCCCGGGGATCTTAAAACCATGGTGATCTACCGCGACTTTGAAACCGTACCTGTATCCCAGGCCGTGAATTCGCCGGAAAACAATAATTCCTCCCTCCTCGATCCACTTTTGATGTAATCGTAATAAGCGCCCAAAGCGTCATGCCGGACTCCGAACTTGATCCTGAAGCATCCAGAAGTTTTGAAATTACTGGATTCCCGCTTTCGCGGGAATGACGGGAAAAGGGAGATTTGGATTTTTTTCACGGCTGCCATTTTTTGGCGATATGGAGCCAATTGGTTTTCACCGAAATAGAGCCAGGTGATTTTCGCCGAAATGGATCCACCCGCTGGCGATGCGATCTGCCAAGCGTATTGGCATCTCAGCACACAATGCGTACAGTAATGATGTACATTTGCTGAAAGAAGGCGGTTATGGCAATACAGACCACCTATACCAATGCCCGGGCCCGTTTGGCGTCATTGATTGATGAAGTCGTAAAAAATCGGGAAGTTGTAATCATTCAAAGACGCGGCAGCGAAGATGTCGCCATGATCGCCGCCGCCGAACTTGCCGGCATACTCGAGACAGCCCACCTGCTTCGATCTCCCGCCAATGCGGACCGGCTCAATACCACTCTTGAACGGGTAAGGAAACAGGAAGGATCTGCCCAGACGATCGAGGAGCTTCGTGCCGAGGTCGGCCTTGACTAGGCGATCTGAATCCGAAGCTGATACCCCAATTTGGGCGACGCGAATTGGGTCGGATCATCCTGAAAGAGAGCGTACACAATGAAAACCAGACGCGAGGCGATTCGGCTTCTCCTGTCGGCCGGTGCGGCCATGGTAGCGGTCTTAACTGCTGCGGGGGCAGGACTCCGGTGGGCCTATGCCGAGGTGAAAAAGCGGCTGCTGCCCAGGGGCACCCGGATGGACACCCTTGTCGACGAAGATCCGGCGCACCTGGATACCCGCCAACTGGATGTCACACCCATGGCCGAATTCGACACGATGGGCCAGACCAACTACAGCATTTCTGCGGAAAACTGGCGGCTGGCGGTGGACGGGGCGGTAGATCGACCCACCAGCTTCACCTATGCGGAACTGACTGCCATGCCGGCCATCGAGAGAAGCGTCCTGCTGATTTGCCCGGGTTTTTTTGCCTACAACGGGCGCTGGAAAGGCGTGTCGGTGAAAGGGCTTCTGGCTGGGGCCGGGATGAGCGCCGGCGCAAAGGCCGTCGAGTTCCGGGGGCCGGAGCATCCCCGGGAGCTAAGTGCGCGCTTCGACCTGGAGGAGATTCTCTCTGATCGTGTCTTTCTGGCCTACGAGGTCAACGGCAAAACGCTGCCCCAGCGCCACGGCTTTCCGCTTCGCCTGGTGGCAGAAGACCACTACGGCGGCAGGTGGATCAAGTACGTTTACCAGATCTCGGTTGTCGATCAATAACAACCTGTAATTTAATGTCAATGCTTTCAGGCACCGAGTCTATTTTTTCGTGCTATGGGTCCAATGTCAGGGAGACGATTTGGTTTCTTCCGGTCTTTTTGGCCTTGTAGAGGGCTTCGTCTGCGAGGGAGATCAGCCTTTCTGGGGTTCGGCTCTCGCCCGGGGAAGCCGTTGCCGTGCCGATGCTCACGGTGACGGCGGCTTTCTTGCCGGTGGCGATGTCTGAAAAATCGAAGGTGCCGATGTTGGCTTTCAGGGTCCGGGCCAGGTGGCTGGCGCCTTGTTCGTGGGTGTCCGGGAAAATGACGGCAAACTCATCTCCGCCGAACCGGGCCGCCAGATCCGCCGGCCGCCTGGCCAGTTCCGTAAGCCGATCGGCCACGAAACGAAGACAGTCGTCACCGGCCGGGTGGCCATAACGGTCGTTGAACTGCTTGAACAGATCGACGTCGCACAGCAAAATGGTGAGCGGCTTTTTTTCCCGCTGCATGCGCCGCCATTCCCGCTGGATGCGTTCGTCGAACCAGCGCCGGTTGGCGATCCCGGTGAGCGGATCGGTTTTGGAAAGGGTGTCGAGCGCCTTGTTCGCCTCCTCCAGGGCTTCACGGGTTTTCATGGCTTGGGTGACGTCATTGATCACGACGATCCTGTTCGGTTGTTCCGGGTCGATCGGCACGGCCCTGATCGAGAGAAACCGGCCGCCAAGCTCGACGCTGTTGGCCGAAGCCACCCGGACGTCCGATTCGAGCAGCACGGATACAAACTGCCGATCCTCTTCCCTGAAAAGGCTTATAAAATTGCGCCCCAGAAGGCGCTGCTCGGGTTCGGAAAAAATCTCGGCGGCCGCCTGGTTGACGAGCAGGATTCTATCTTCCGCGTTGAGTTCTACAATCCCCTC
This sequence comes from Desulfobacterales bacterium, assembly GCA_021737185.1. Classification (GTDB taxonomy): domain Bacteria; phylum Desulfobacterota; class Desulfobacteria; order Desulfobacterales; family CAFBRK01; genus JAIPEL01. The sequence goes on from JAIPEL010000159.1 coordinate 3,647, forward strand.
GACGATGCTGCCTACGATAACCTCAAGATGGCGGTTGGCATCGAGCAACTCCCGGGTGATGCTTCGCGGATGGATGGTTTCCAGACCCAGCGTTTTGCTCCCTGCCGGGCCGCCGGGGCTTTTCTGCTGCCGCAGCACCTGAAGGATATGTTCTCCCATTTCCGGAAGCGGGCCCTTTGCGATGCATCGGTCTGCCCCGAGGGTTTCCGTACCGTCAGCGCTTTCCGCTGCGGTGGCCGAAAGAATGAAGATGGGCGTATCGGCAAAACGAGCGTCCGCCCGGATGATCCGGCACAGCGAAGCACCGTTGATATTGGGCATCACCAGATCGAGTATGATGTAGTCCGGTGAAAAGGTGTTCAGCAAGTCCAGGGCGGAAAGGCCGTCTTGGGCGGTTTCCACCCTGTATCCGTTTTTTTCGAGGAGGCCGGATACGAATTTGATGATCAACGGGTGGTTGTCGACGACCAGGACTGTTTCTTTTTCGTCTGATTGCGGCAAGTCTGGATCTCTCCCGCTGTCGGGGTCAAGGAGGGAGCACGCCCCATCATGGGCGGCATCGGCATGAAATCGGCAACACCTTGCACCTTTGGCGAGTCAAAGATATAGACAATTATGGCGCCTTTTTCAATGCATTACAGCGTTTACTGGAATCGACATAACCAAGGCTCGATAAAGACGCCCGCTGCCTCGCCCGTCAAGCCGCGGGGATAAGCGCGGAGAATGGGGAAAACAGACCATGTACGTTGACGGAATCGACCACTTTGTTCTGACGGTAAAAGACATTGACACAACCTGCGCCTTTTACGAGAGGGTGCTTGGAATAAAGACCGTCATCTTCGGGGGAAACAGAAAAGCGTTAACGTTCGGCACCCAGAAAATCAATCTGCATCAGCGCGGAAAAGAGTTCGAGCCGAAGGCAAAAAGCCCGACGCCAGGCGCTGCTGATTTTTGCTTGATTACTTCGATTCCCATTTCTGATGTCGTGGCGCATCTATCCACATGCGGGGTAAGGGTGCTCGAAGGGCCGGTTCAGAAAATCGGGGCAAGAGGCCCCATGGTGTCGGTGTACCTTCGCGACCCGGACCAGAACCTGATTGAAGTCTCCAACTATGCTCATGAAGACGTTCACCGAACGGCTGATTGAAAAACCGGCATCGAGCAATCGGTGAGACTGCCGATGCGGGGCTGCCATGAGAGAATGGATGCGCATGGATTCTCCGGCCTTCAGGACAATCAACTCCTTCATAAAAAAAAGGAGGCGCCGGCATCTTTGGGCTTTCCTTGCGGCGGTGATTTTCTCGCTGGTTGGCTCGTGGGCCGGATGCGGAAATAAGGAGTCGGCCTCGGAAAGGAGCGCACCGGTGATACAGACAAAGGCAGCCAGGCTCGATGACATCCGAATCACGGTGGTTTACGACAATATCCCCTTTCGGCCCGGGCCGATCCCGGAGTGGGGATTTTCCTGCCTGGTGGAGGGAGGCAACGGTCCGATCCTGTTCGATACCGGCGGCTCGGCACAGACTCTCGAAAAGAATCTCGCCGTTCTCGGCGTGGATATCGCCCCTGTTGGGATCGTATTCATCTCCCATGACCACCGCGATCACACCGGCGGGGCAGGGGTTGTCCTGGCCGACGGAAGACCCCGCACCTATTTTATGCCGCATTCCATGAGTTCCCCCCTGGAGAAAAGCAGCCTTGAAAAGCTGGGGCAGTCGGTTGTCGTGGCCAAAAAGCCCGTGAAAGTGACCGAAGCATCATTTTCGAGCGGCAAGATGGGCAGCTTCATGGCAGACGAGCACACCCTTGCCATCGATACCGACGGCGGCCTGATCGTCATTTCCGGATGCGCCCATCCCGGCATCGTCGAATTGGTCTCTAAAGCAAAGTCGCTCAGCGGAAAAGAAATCCTACTGGTGATGGGCGGATTTCACCTCATGGACTACCCTCCCTCAGACATTCGAAAAATCATCGCGGCATTCAAAACGCTCGGCGTCCGCTTCGTCGCCCCCTCCCACTGCACCGGGACCCCGGCGCGCCGTCTGTTCCAGGAGCAATACGGCGCGGGCTTCATCGAAAGCGGTGTCGGCAAGGTGGTTTTGGGAAAAGATTTGGTCCGGTGACAGCCTCCACCAGAGCCGGAATAAAGGAGCCCACTTGGAAATGAATGGGATGCGCTTTGAAGGTGTCGGTTTTGATTACTTGTCTGGTCCTTGCTTTGCCGGCTTTCTCGGGGGGTGCATCGCTCACAATGCCAAAAATCACACCGCCATTCTTCAATGGAACGGCGAAGCCGCACATGACAGCCGTAGGCGGGCCGGGGCGTTTCTGCGCCGGGCTTTCGGTTTGTGAGCAATGAAAACTGAAATCCGACAGCTCAACCCAGATGATATCCCATCCGTGCAGCAGTTGATGCACGAACTTGGATATCCGGTCCATGAAGAAGAAGTCCGCTTCAACATCGATCAGATCCACCGCAGAAACGGCATCGTCCTGGTCGCCGAATCCGGCGGAAAGGTGGTGGGCTGCCTGAGTGCCATGATCAATGCCGGTCTGGCGGAAGGGATGTTCGGCGAGATTGTCAGCCTCGTCGTGTCAAGAGAGTACCGAGGCTCCGGAATCGGCAGGCGCCTGGCAACGCAGGCAGAAGAATGGCTGAAGCCACAGGTGGGGAAAATACGAGTCCGGGCGAACAGTATTCGGCAGGACGCTCACCGGTTCTATCAATCGTTGGGCTATAAAGAGGTAAAAACCCAAATATCCTTTATGAAATACGTGTAGAAAACCGATGTTTGCCCTTTCCGGGAGTTGATTCTCTTCCAAATTTTGCCTCCCAGCATCCCTTCCCTTGTCCTGGGGCCGCAAAGGGTTTAGTTTATAAAACAATTTTGATGAAATCGTAAAAAGTCCCCGAAGCGTCATGCCGGACTTGATCCGGCATCCAGATATGCTTGAAATCACTGGATTCCGGATCTCGCTCCGCTTCCGTCTTCGCTTACAGCTTCGCCGGACAGGCCGTCCGGAATGACGAATAGATGCCAATTCGGACTTTTTACGAAAGCATCAACTTTCGGGATTCATGATACCGCGACATGGATAATTTGATGCCGGTATACGAACTCGCTCCAACCCTTGAAGGTGCATAACGATGACCGAGTTTGTAGATCTGGGAAAAAGCGAATTCAAGAAATATGATCTGGTGTGCCACTGCTTCCCATACACCCGAAAACAGATCGAAGAAGACTACCTGGAAAACGGCCGCTCCACGATCCTGGAAAAGATCGTCCTCGAAAAGAAATCCGGCGGCTGTGACTGCGCCAATAAAAACCCGAAAGGCCGCTGATGCCTGGCCGATGTCCGCCAGGTGGTGGACAACATCTCACAGAGGAGACACCGATGACCCCTGCCCCAATCAAACCCACCATCGCCTTTGAAGACTTCCAGAAGCTCGATGTCCGGGTCGGGACAATCACCTCGGTCGATGAGGTGCCCGATTCGAAAAAACTGCTGAAGATGACGGTAGATTTCGGGGATCACCGCCGCACGATCCTTGCCGGGATCAAAAAGGAGCGGGAAAACCCGAGGGAGATCGAAGGCACGCAGGCCCTGTTCGTGGTGAACCTGCCGGAGCGGAAAATGGCAGGCGAGGTTTCCCAGGGGATGCTCTATGATATCGGTTATACGGACGGGATCGTCCCGTGTCTGGCGGTGCCGGAGCAGGAGGTGTCAAATGGGGCAAGAGCTGGATAGGAAACGGCGCTTCGCGCCGATGGGAGGCTCAAGCCGCAAAGCTTTTAAGCTCCTGAGCTGCTGAGATAGGAATCTGGGAAGCTGAATGATCGGAGGATGGAGGACAGCCCCACCGCTGATCGCGAGGCGATCAGTTTGATCATCAATGAAACTCCTCATCCCGTCATCCCGGCCGGAGCGGAGCGGAGAGCCGGGATCCAGAAAGGCCTGGATTCCGGGTCAAGCCCGGAATGACGACATGGTGCTGTCGAAGTTTCATACAATCGCCGCCTCTGGCCGGCCTCGCCGACCAGTTTGATCAAGGGTGAAACTATGCCATTTTGGCCTAGTTTCACATAAGCCCCGCCGCTGACCGCCGAGGCGTTCAGTTTGATCAAAGGTGAAACTTCCCCGCCCGTCATCCCGGGCGAAGCGAAGCGGAGACCCGGGATCCAGTAAAAAAGAATGGATTCCCCCGGATCGGAGTCCGGGGCAGGCTTGTCAAGCCCGGAATGA
>JAIPEL010000160.1 GCA_021737185.1 Desulfobacterales bacterium
CGTCCAGATTGATCAAAAATGAAACTTTGCCTCGAAGCCTCTGCCTCTGTAGGGAACGGCCTCCGTGCCGTTCCGAAAGGCACGACACGGAGGTCGTGCCCTACGAAAAACCCCGGGTTTGAACGAAGTTTCACATAAGCCCTGCCGCTGGCGCGGCGTTCAGGGTTCAGGGTTTGCGTCTTCGCGCTCGCTGTGCGCTTCGCCGCACAGGCAGGGTTCAAGGGTTGCCGTAGGGAATTCTATCGGAATCTTTTGGTCTTAACCGGCCAGTTTGATCAAACGTGAAACTTGTGTCGAAGCCCCTGCCGGTGGAGGGACGCGCGCAGTCTAGTCCGTGCTGCCGGTAACGACCAAATGCCGGCTACGACGGAGCGTGGTCCTCCAACCTCCAAAACCCAAGGCGGGGACAGGTCGGTTTTTGCCGCTGACTTCGACCGTAGTTCATGCGAGATGACCACATGACGTTCGACTGGAGTTTCCAATGAACCCTTCGACCAATCAACCACTCAACCTGACCGACGAGCAGCTTGCCGGCCAGCGGCTCATGGTGGGGTTCGACCGCACCCGGTTCGACGCAGACCTCGAATTTCTGATCGGTGAAATCAATGTCGGCGGCATAATCGTCTTTTCCCGCAACGTCGAATCTCCCGATCAGCTCCGGGAGCTGACCGGTGCCTGCCAGGCGCACGCCCGCGCCTGCGGCCAACCGCCCCTGATCATTGCCGTGGATCAGGAAGGCGGTCCGGTCGCCCGTCTTCGAGCGCCGTTTACCGAATTTTCCGGCATCGCAAAGATGGCAGATGAAGACGACGCGGTGCGGTTTGCGATGATTACCGCACAAGAGCTGTTGTCCGTGGGAATCAACATGGACTTTGCCCCGGTGCTCGATCTGGCGCCGGTAGAAATCGACAGCGTCATGACCGACCGATCCTTCGGCCCCGATCCGGAGCGGGCTGCCCGACTCGGCTCCGCGATCATCCGCCACCTCCAGTCTGCCGGGGTCATGGCCGTGGCCAAGCACTTTCCAGGCATCGGGCGGACCACCCTCGACTCTCACCTCGACATGCCGGTGCTCGATGCCGGGTACGAACTGCTGGAAGCTGCCGATCTGCTTCCCTTCCGGGCCGCCATCGAGAGCCGCGTGGCCGGTGTCATGCTTTCCCACATCCGATACACCGGGCTGGACCCGGACTGGCCGGCCAGCCTTTCAACGGCCGTGGCCGACCGGCTGCTTCGGAAAGAGATGGGATACGCCGGGGTGACCATGACCGACGATCTGGACATGGGGGCCATCGGCAGGCACATCGACCTTGCTACGGCCGTGTCGCGTATCCTGGCGGCGGAGATCGACCTTGCCCTGATCTGCCACCGAAGCCCGGACATCGAGGCCGCCTTCGACCAGATCCTTTCCTCGATCAAAACCTCGGAGGCTCTGCGGCACGCCAATGAGAAGAGCGTTTCGCGGATTCTGGCGACGAAAAGAAGGTACATTCGTACCGGCTGGGAGGCTGGTAGGCCTGGAAGCTTGGACGCTCCAAAACCATAAACAGAAACAAGAAAAACCGGCGCGTCAGCGTTAAGCCTCCTGGCATCCCAGCCTCCTAGCATCCCAACAGGGCCAAGGCGCCGCAGGCACCTTGCCCCTGCAGTACACTTCCGCACCCAAGCTTTCCCGCTGGCCGGCTTGGACCCGGTGGTAGGCGGCCGCGGCGATCATGGCCGCATTGTCGCCGCAAAGGGACACCGGTGGGATGTGAAGTCTAAGACCGAGCCTGTCTGCTTCTGCGCCGAGACGCTCGCGCAGCCTCCGGTTGGCGGCCACCCCGCCGACCATGGCCACATGCCGGCAGCGGCGGTCCGCCGCAGCTCGCATCAGCTTTTCCACCAGCACGTCCACCACCGCCTCCTGAAAACCGGCGGCGATGTCGTTCACCTGGTTTGTTCTGCTCTCCGGATGGTCTTCGATATAGCGTTTGACCGCTGTTTTGATCCCGCTGAAGGAAAAGTCGAACCGGTCCCGGTCCAGATAGGACCGCGGAAAAGCGATGCGGTCGGGATCGCCGGCGGCGGCCATGCGGTCGATGACCTTCCCTCCCGGATAGCCCAGACCCAGCATTTTGGAGACCTTGTCGTAGGCTTCTCCGGCGGCGTCGTCCAGGGTCTGGCCCAGAAGGGTCATACGGGAACAGCTCTGCACCTCATAGATGCTGGTGTGGCCGCCGGAGGCCAGCAGGGCAACGAAGGGAAACGGCGGCGGGTCCTCGGTTAGAAAGACGGAGTGGATGTGTCCTTCCAGATGGTTGATGCCTGCAAATGGCAGACCGAGGCCATAAGCGAACGCCTTGGAAAAGGAAAAACCGACGAGCAGCGCGCCGACCAGACCGGGCCCCTGGGTTGCGGCCACGGCATCCAGGGCGGTTTTGTCGATACCGGCGGCTTCAAGCGCCTGCTTCACCACACCGGTGATCTTTTCGATGTGCGCCCGCGATGCCAGCTCCGGCACCACTCCGCCATAGGGGTGATGGACCTTGACCTGGGAGGCGACCACCGTGGAAAGCACCTTGCGGCCGTCTTCAACCACGGCAGCGGCGGTCTCGTCGCAGGACGATTCGATGCCCAGGATTTTCATACGTCCGAATATAGCTCCGCAACTGGTCGGAAGGGCCGAACAGTTTGATCGAACATGACATTATTGTGCAAATCCTCTGCCTGTGTAGTGAACGGCCTCCGTGCCGTTCAGACCGGCACGACACTGAGGTCGTGCCCTACACTGGCCGCCGCTTTCGGGCAAAGTTTCAAATGAGGACGGTTTGGATGCCTCCCGGATCGGGGCTTGCAGTTATTTAAACGATTTTTTCGATCATTTCCTCGACCCTCGTGCCGGCCGAGGAGGTGACGTCGTACGGGGACAACCCGTTCAGGTCCGCCTCGATCAAGGCGTCGTCGTAGGGGAGAAAACCCAAAAATTCGAAATCCGGCAGGTATTTTCTCAGAAAAGCTTCATCTTTTTCGCTGCGGATCTTGTTGCCGACCACGGCGATGGCCTCCAGGCGGATTTCAGAGGCCAGCTTCCGGATGTGTTCGGCCGTGTCGATGCTGCGCCGGCCGGGTTCGACCACCACGATGAGCTTGTCCACGGCCTTGGCGGTGCCCCTGCCCAGATGTTCGATGCCCGCCTCCATGTCCATCACCACCACCTCGTTTCTTGCCAGCACGATGTGGGTGACCAGGGCCTTGAGCAGGGTGCTTTCCGGGCAGATGCACCCTGCGCCGCCTTTTTTCACGCCGCCCAGCCGCATGAGCTTGATGTTTTCGAATTTGACCGAAAGAGAGTCGGGCAGGTCGTCCACCTTGGGATTGAGCTTGAAAAAACCGCCGATGGTACCGGGCTTTGCCTCGGTCCGCTCGAAGATCATGTCTTTCATCTCGGATATGGGAACCACCTTGTCGGCGTCTGGCACGCCCACGGCCGCGGCCAGATTGGCATCCGGGTCCGCATCGATGGCCAGCACCTTTTTTCCCTGGGCGTTGAGGGCCCGGATGAGCATCGCCGAAAACGTGGTCTTTCCCACACCGCCTTTACCGCTGATTGCCAGCTTCATGGTTACATCCTTTTATCAAATCATCTTGGGTTGCGAGACTGTGTCTCAATTTTCGGAACCGTCATCCCGGGCGACCCAGCTTCAAGCAGCAGGAACCCGAAATTCAGCCCTGCCGCTGACCGCCGGGGCCGGCCAGGTTGATCAAGGGTGAAACTTCTGTCGTAGCCTCTGGCAATGTAGGGAACGGCCTCCGTGCCGTTCCTTGCGGCACGACACGGAGGTCGTGCCCTACGAAAGGCGCCGACTTCGAGCGTAGTTTCCTATGAGAGACTCTTCCCCGTCAAACGGCATCGACCATAGCAAAGGCGATCGGCCCCATACTTGCGGATGCTTCCGCTGCCGGTCGCCCTCTTTTCCGAACGCCCTAATAGTAATGCCAAATCCAGAATCGGCAAGGTCGTTTTCCGTCTACCGGATGATGCGGATTTCGATATCGATGTCCAATTTCGCCCACATCCGATCTGCTGTATAGGCCGGTATATTGCGGGTAAGGGCCAGGGCAAGGCAGGTTTTGTCTCCGAGCGACAGCCCCAGCGGGAGAAGCGACCGAGCACTTCCGCTTCTTGGCATCCTGTGGCCCTTGCCTATACGAACCTCTTCAGCTTTCCCGGTCAGTTTGATCAAATATGAAGCTTATGTCGAAGCCTCGGACGGTGGAGGGACGCGCTCTGTCGCGTCCGTGTTGCCAGCAATGACCCAATACCGGCCACGACGGAGCGTGGCCCTCCAACCTCCAAAACCCAGGGCGGGGCAGGTCGGTTATTGCCGCCGGACTCGGTCGGAGTCTCAGCCTATGTAGTGAACGGCCTCCGCCTGTCGCGGCGTAGCTCGAAGAGCGAAGACTGATGCCGTTCATGAAGGCACGGCAGGGACGCCGTGCTCTACGAAAAACCCCGGCTTCGACCGAAGTTTCATACGAGCGCCGCCTCTGGCCGGCTGCGCCGACCAGTTTGATCAAGGGTGAAACTATGCCATTTTGGCCTAGTTTCACATAAGCGCCTGGAAAGATCTCCGGGTAAGACGGGCTGCTATCCCTTTTCTCGCCTTTCCATATCCCGCAGCACGAACCGCAATTCGCCATAGGAGGCATCGGATCCGAATGCCGCTTTGGCCGGCCCCAGTTTCCGGTCTTTGGCAGCCTTGAAATATGCACAGATTCGGGCGGATTTTTCCGGAGAGACCACTTGTTCCAAGGCAAGCTCGCCGGTTCCAACGAAATACGCCAGGTGCCCCTCGACCGTGGATCGGGCAAGACCGCGCTCGGCCGCCACGGATCCCGCATCCCGACCCTCCAGAAAAAGCCTGAGGGACTCTTCCCGGCTTCTGGGGTCTTCGCTCTTTAGGCCGGGGGGCTCTTTTTCTTTTGGATCTTTTTCACCGGTCGGGTCGGCTTCGGATCGGTAGCGGGCCACCTGATCGAGAATCTCTTCTCCGTAGAGTTTCCCCCTTTTTGCGCCCATTCCTTTGACGGCCTGAAGCTGCCGTTTGCCCGCCGGCAGGCGGGCGGCAATTTCAGCCAGCACCGCGTTGGGCACGATGGTATAGGCAGGCCGGCCGGTTTCTTGGGATTTTTTGCTGCGCCACTGCTTGAGTGATTCGTATAATTCTGGATTTTCAATGTTTTTTTGTTGTCGAACCTTTCCGTGGGCCCCTGCCGGACCGGCCCCGGAAACTTGGAACAGGCTTCTGCTGCGTACTTTGAGATAATCGGCGAATACAATGCCGGAACGGCAGGCGTCGAGTCGGTATTGCTTGATTTGAGCCTCTGCAAGAGCGGCATCCAAGGCGGCTGAAAGCACCTTTCGGACCTCCCGGTTGTCGGTTTCCACCTCGACGGCGTTCAGGGGGGATATCACAACGGATTCGATCTTGTCGGAAAAATAGGCCGATGCCTTTGCCACCCTTTCCTGGAGCAGGGGGGAGTTTTCCGGCTCGTCGGCGGTCTCGGAGATCCGTCGCCGCTGGGCTGCGAATTTTTCTGCAACGTCGATGATTTCTGTCCTGGTGGTATCGGAGATGATTCCCAGGGATTCGCTGGGATTTCCGGCCAGAACCGATCGACTGCGGTTTGCGATCTTCAGGCAGGAAAGCAGGCGGCGCAGGAGCAGGGAAAAATCGAACAGCTCGGCGAGCAGATGGAGTTGATAGAGTCGCCTCGCGGCCCTGAGCTCATCGGGACCGGGTGGATTTTGTTCGACACCCCTGGCAAAGGCATCCACCGCCGCATTGCATTTGATGCTGCGCCGCTCGATGGGTGTGCTCAGCACCAATCCTTCGAGGGTGCGGCAGCGGCTCAGGGCCACATAGACCTGGCCTTCGGCAAAAGCGGCCTCGGCATCGACGACGGCCTTGTCGAAGGTCAGTCCCTGGCTTTTGTGGATCGTGATAGCCCAGGCCAGCTTCAGCGGAAATTGAACGAATTTGCCGGATTCGGTTTTCCGGATGTCTTTGGTTTCCTCGTCGAGGGTGTATTTAATGTTTTTCCACTCGGCCGGCTCGACCTCGATCGGTTCGGCATCTTCAGGGCACTCGACGGTCAGCGAATTGCTGCCGATGCGCTTCAGCCGGCCGATTTTTCCGTTGAAAAACCGCTTTTCGGGCGGGCTATCGTTTTTTACGAACATCACCTGGGCGCCGGGTTTGAGGGTGAGCTCCTCTGCCGTGGGAAACACCGAAGGGGGAAACTCCCCCTCCACTGTTGCGCGAAACCGTCTCTCACGCCCGGACAAGGCAGCCAGGCGCTGCATGTTGATTTTCCGGGCCCGGTGGTTGTGGCTGGTCAAGGTGATGTAGCCTTCCGGTCCCTGTTCGGCAAACTTGGGGTCGCAGCGCTCGTTGAGGTCGGCAAGAGCGGCGTCGCTCATCCGGTTGTTTCTCACCTGTTCGAGAAGAGCGATGAAGGCCGCATCGCTTTGCCGGTAGATATGCTTCAATTCGATGCCGACCATGCCGGCGCGTTTCAGGGCGCGGCTGCTGAAAAAGAACATGGTCTCGTAGTAGTTTTGTAAAATCTGCCATTCGTCTTTTTTGACCACCGGGGCCAGTTGTTGCAGGTCGCCGATCATCAGCAGCTGAACGCCGCCGAAGGGTCTTTCGTCGGTCCGGAACCGGCGCATCACCGCGTCGACGCCGTCGAGCAGGTCTGCCCGAACCATGCTGATTTCATCGATCACCAGCAGATCGAGACTGCGGAGGATGTCGATTTTTTGCCGGTTAAAGCGGTAGCGGTGGACTGGCGGGTTTTCTGTGAGGTCTTGGTTTTGCCCCGACTCCGGCACCATGGGGCCGAAGGGGAGCTGGAAAAACGAGTGGATGGTCACCCCGCCCGCATTGATCGCAGCCACGCCCGTGGGGGCGACGACGATCATGCGCTTGGAAGAACGGTCTTTGAGGGAGTGTAAAAAGGTGGTTTTGCCGGTGCCCGCCTTTCCGGTGAGAAAGACATTTGTCCCGGTGTGCTCCACATACTGATAGGCCAATGTCAGTTCGGGGTTTTCACCCATCCGGAGGACTTGCTCCTCCTTTTTCTTTGGCTAACCTTGCAAATTCATCTGCGCATTTGTCGACCTCGGAAAGGTTCGCCAACTGCTCCATGTATTGCCGGATAATCTGGTTGAGGCTGGTGCCTCGCTGCGCCGCATAATCCCGAACTTTTTTAATGAGTTCTTCATCTGCGGAAAGTGTAATGTTCATCGTACACCTCCCATTTACACATATTGCACTCGTATGAAACTTCGGTCGAAGTCGGGGGCAATAACCGACCTATCCCCGCTTTGGGTTTTGGAGATTGGAGGGCCACGCTCCGTCGTGGCCGGCATTTGTGCATCATCAGCAACACGGACGCGACAGAGCGCGTCCCTCCACCGGCAGAGACTTCGACATCAGAGTTTCACCTTTGATCAAACTGAACGCCTCTATTCGTTTTTTTCCATAAGCCCCGCCGGCCAGCGGCGGGGCTTATGTGTAAATTATAGACGATAGGGAGTCTCTGTCAATCAAATTTAACCTCCTAAAGTGCGTTCCCTGTTATGCTGTTCTTTTCTTGACCAAACACAATGGCGTGTGTAAGTTTATGTGTAAATAAGGCGGAAATTGCCAAGATCAGGTACCTATCGTGAAACGGAGGTGGTCCATGGCCACAAACCTGAACATCGATGACGGCTTGATTCGAAAAGCGGTCGAACTCGGCGGTCATAAAACAAAAAAGGCTGCCGTCACCCAGGCCCTGATCGAATACATTCAGCAACTGGAGCAGCAAAAGATCCTGTCTCTTTTTGGT